>NZ_CAXUJR010000007.1:11855-58734 GCF_964251405.1 uncultured Methylobacterium sp. | reverse complement strand
TGTCGTATTCCGGACCGCGCAGCACGCCGTAATCGAGATCGGCCGCCTGCGCCGCCGGGACGCCAAGAAAGCTCAAGCCTGCCAGAAGGGATACGGTCAGGATACGCATGGGTTCGTCCTCAAGGCGCGCCTCAATGGAAGATTGCTGAGCCTATGTCCTACTCCTAATTGAGTAACCTTAATGTTCCGTTGCCCGGTGGACGTTGCTCTGAATTGGCGGGGTGAAATCCAGGTCTTTGTCGGGCGCAGGATTGTTGGCGCGTAGACGCGAGAGGGCGGCGCGGACATCGTCCGCACCGCCCTCGCATCAGGCTCGCCTTCGAAGAGGCGGATCAGTCCTTGCGCTTCAGTACTTGCGAACGAGCGGAGCCGGCTCGTAGAGCGGCGGGAGAGCGGCCACGGCGACGCCGCCGAGGAGCCAGCGCATGCCGATCTTGACGTCGTGGGAGGTGATGTCCTTGGCTTGATAGCTGGCGTAGACGCAGCCCGGATCGTTGAAGCAGGCGACGTTGCCCGACTTGACCGTGCCGAGGTTCATGTAGCGGTAGGCCAGTTCGAGGCTGACATTCGGCGTCACCGCGTAGGCGAGGCCGGCCTGGGCCGACCAGGCGAAGCTGCCGGAGTGCTTGTCGTTGGCGATACCGTATCCGCCGGTCGCGCCACCGGCGCCGACGTCGTTGAAACCGGCCATCTTGTGGAAGGCGTAGCCGACGCCACCGCCGACGAACGGCGTCACGCCGTGCCAGGTGCCGAGATCGATGTAGCCGTTGGCCATCACGACCACCGACGAGATGTTGCCTTTGTAGAGGTTGATCGACTTGTAGGGGTTGCCCTGAGCATCGAAGATCTGGCTGCCGTCGGCGGCGAAAGCGTTGAAGCTGTCGCTGAAGCTGATGTGGCTGCCGCCGCGATACTCGCCGGTGATGTCGCCGCGCAGGAAGTTGTTGAACTGGTAGCCGACGCCGCCGCCCGCGAAGAACTGGTCGGAAGCCGCCTTCTGGTCGATCTGGTAGGCCGGCGGAAGCGGGGAACCACCCGGAATGACCGTCTTGACCTGATCGACGCTCACGGCACCGACGCCGACATCGCCGCGCAAGTACCAGCCGCCGCCGATCTCCACCGGGAGGGGTTCGGGTGGCAGAGGCGGCAGGAGGTCGGCGGCATGTGCGAGGCAGGGCGCTCCCACGCTCACAAGGAGCGTGATCGAGCGCGCCAAAGCTGATTGCTTGGAGCGGCGCATGGGATATCCTTTACTCGATCGCGTGCCGGAAGCCTGGATGCCGGCCTGGATGACGAGAGGAAGGATGTTCGCTACAGGTTAAACGAGGCTTAACGTTAAAAGTTATCCTTGATGGATCTGTGCTGACTTGCCGAATTCCTTTGCCGTGGCGTAGCGAAGCCGCAACGGACGCATCTCTGGTACGGCATCCTTCACGATGACCTGCGCCCGGATCGGAGATCTTTCTCCATTGCGAACGACGGATCGCCGATCGAGATCTTAAGGAACCGTTCCAGATGCAGCCTCAAGACGTTCGTTCCCTGGCGCTCCTGCTGCCGGAGGTCGTCGAAGGCGCACACAAGGGCAACCCCGATTTCCGCCTCGGCGGACGCATCTTCGCGACGCTCTGGGTCGACGAGGACCGGTTGGTCGTCAGGCTGTCCGCGGACGACCTGTCGTCGCTGGCCGAAGCCGACCGGGACCTGCTCGAACCCGTGCCGGGTGCGTGGGGCCGGCGCGGCTGGACGAGCATCGACCTGCAGGAGGCGGACGAGGACGTCGTTCGCACGATCCTGATCGCGGCTTGGCGACGGCTCGCCCCCGCGCTCCTCGACGAGGCGCCCGAGCCGTAATCCCGTTCAGGCCGCGACCTTCGCGGCGACCCGTGCGACCGCGTCCACGACCTCGTCGACGACGGTGGAGACGAGGCTATGGTCGTCGCCCTCCGCCATCACGCGGATTACCGGTTCGGTGCCGGAGGGACGGATGACGAGGCGGCCTGAATTGCCGAGCCGCGCCCGCGCCTGGGCGATCGCCGTCACCACGCTCTCCTGCTGCAGCGGCTCGCCGGCGCCGTAGCGCACGTTGCGCAGGATCTGCGGCAGCGGGTCGAAGCAGTGGCAGACCTCACTCACAGGCCTCTCCTGGCGCTTGACCACGCTCAGAACCTGCAAGGCCGCCACAAGGCCGTCGCCGGTTGTCGCGTAGTCCGACATGATGATGTGGCCGGATTGCTCGCCGCCGAGGTTGTATCCGTGCTCGCGCATGTGCTCGAGCACGTAGCGGTCGCCGACCGCGGTGCGCGCGAGGGTGAGGTCGATGCCGGAGAGGTAGCGTTCGAGGCCGAGGTTTGACATGATCGTGGCGACGAGCCCGGGCTGCGTCAGCCGGTCGTCCTCCTTCCACGAGCGCGCGATCACCGCCATGAGCTGGTCGCCGTCGACCGTCTGGCCCTTCTCGTCGACGATGAGGACTCGATCGGCGTCGCCGTCGAGCGCGATGCCGATGTCGGCGCGCAGCTCGCGGACCTTGGCGGCCAGCGCGGCGGGCGCGGTGGAGCCGACGCCCCGGTTGATGTTGAAGCCGTCGGGCTCGACTCCGATGGCGATGACCTCGGCGCCCAGCTCCCACAGCGTCTCGGGCGCGACCCGGTATCCGGCGCCGTTGGCGCAGTCGACGACGACGCGCAGGCCGTCGAGGGTGACGTGACGCGGCAGGGTGCGCTTGGCGAACTCGATGTAGCGGGCATGCACGCTCTCGATGCGCTTGGCCCGCCCGATGTCGAGGGAGCCGGCGAGCCGCTTGTGGAGGGCGCCGTCGATCAGCGCCTCGATCTCGCGCTCGACCTCGTCGGAGAGCTTGAAGCCGTCGGGACCGAACAGCTTGATGCCGTTATCCTCGTAGGCATTGTGCGAGGCCGAGATCATCACGCCGATATCGGCGCGCATGGAGCGGGTCAGCATCGCCACCGCAGGCGTCGGCATCGGCCCGAGCTGGAGTACGTCCATCCCCACCGAGGTGAAACCGGCCATGAGCGCGGTCTCGATCATGTAGCCCGACAGGCGGGTGTCCTTGCCGATCACCACGCGGTGCCGGTGGTCGCCGCGTTGGAACACCAAGCCGGCGGCCTGTCCGACCTTGAGGGCGAGTTCAGGCGTGATCACGCCGTTGGCGAGTCCGCGAATGCCGTCGGTGCCGAAATACTTGCGCGACATGGTTTTCGTGTCCCGTCTTCTGTCCGTCACGATTGGGAGCTGGGTGCGTCTCACGGAACAGTCCTGAAATGCATGACCCTGAAGACGTCCCCACCCGGCCTGAAGATGAGGTTGCCGTCGGCAGCGGAAGCGGGCGAGCAGCCCCACGATCGGCGATGATCGTTAGCGGTATCTCAACATGACTGAGCCCGCCGGCGGCGGGCTCAGTCGGTCGTTCTGCAAGATCACACCGAGGATCACGCCTGCGGCTGAGGCTCCAGGCCGCCGTCGTTCTCGCGCGGGCGCCCACGGCCCGCCGACGGCACGGACGAACCGCGGATCGGGGTCGGTCCGTCGCCCGAGTCCCGGATCGGCGGCTTGCCGGCGATCAGGTTCTTGATCTCGTCGCCGGACAGGGTCTCGTATTCGAGGAGCCCTTGCGCCAGCGCCTCGAGATCGTCCTTGTGCTCGGCGAGGATGCGGCGCGCCTCCTCAAGGCCGGTCTCGACGAGGCGGCGGACCTCCCCGTCGATCTTCTGGGCGGTGGCCTCCGAGATCGTCTGTTGACGGCCCATCGACATGCCCAAGAAGACTTCGTCGTTGTTCTCGCCGTAAGCGACGGTCCCGAGCTCGGGCGAGAAGCCCCAGCGGGTCACCATCATCCGGGCCAGACGCGTGGCCTGCTCGATGTCGGACTGGGCGCCCGAGGTCACCTTATCGGCGCCGAAGGTCATCTCCTCAGCAATGCGGCCGCCCATCATGATCGCGAGGCGCGAGGTCATCTGCTCGTAGCTCATCGAGAGCTTGTCGCGCTCGGGCAGCTGCATGACCATGCCGAGCGCGCGACCGCGCGGAATGATCGTCGCCTTGTGGACGGGATCGGTGGCCGGCACGTTGAAGGCGACGATGGCGTGGCCGCCCTCGTGGTAGGCGGTGAGCCGCTTCTCGTCCTCGGTCATCACGAGGGTGCGCCGCTCGGCGCCCATCATGACCTTGTCCTTGGCGTCCTCGAACTCGTGCATCGTCACGATGCGCTTGCCGCGGCGCGCGGCCAGCAGCGCCGATTCGTTGACGAGGTTCATGAGGTCGGCGCCCGAGAAGCCCGGGGTGCCGCGCGCGATGACCTTGAGGTCGACGTCCGGCGCCAGCGGCACCTTGCGGACGTGGACGCGCAGGATGCGCTCGCGGCCGACGACGTCGGGGTTCGGGACCATGATCTGGCGGTCGAACCGGCCCGGACGCAGCAAGGCGGGGTCGAGCACGTCCGGACGGTTGGTGGCCGCGATGATGATCACGCCCTCGTTCGCCTCGAACCCGTCCATCTCGACCAGCAGCTGGTTGAGGGTCTGCTCGCGCTCGTCATTGCCGCCGCCGAGACCCGCGCCGCGGTGACGGCCCACCGCGTCGATCTCGTCGATGAAGATGATGCAGGGCGCGTTCTTCTTGGCCTGCTCGAACATGTCGCGCACGCGGGAGGCACCCACGCCGACGAACATCTCGACGAAGTCGGAGCCCGAGATGGTGAAGAACGGCACGTTGGCCTCGCCCGCGACCGCCCGGGCGATCAGGGTCTTGCCCGTGCCGGGGGGCCCGACGAGGAGCACGCCGCGCGGTATGCGCCCGCCGAGCCGCTGAAATTTCTGGGGGTCGCGCAGGAACTCGACGATCTCCTGGAGATCTTCCTTTGCTTCCTCGACGCCCGCCACGTCGTCGAAGCTGACACGGCCCGAGGCCTCGGTGAGGAGCTTCGCCTTCGACTTGCCGAAGCCCATGGCGCGCCCTGCGCCCGACTGCATCTGGCGCGAGAGGAAGATCCAGGCGCCGATGAAGACGAGGATGGGGAGCCAGCTCACGAGGAGCTGGATGAACCAAGGCGTGTTGTCGGACGGGGGACGCGCCGTGATCTGCACGCCCTTGCCCTGGAGCTTGGTCACCAGCATCGGGTCGTTCGGCGCGTAGGAGGTGAAGTTGCCGCCTCCGACATAGGTGCCGCTGACGTCCTGCCCCGAGATCACCACTGTCTGGATCTTGCCGGCATCCGCGTCGTTCAGGAGCTGGCTGTAGGCGATCTCACTTCCGCCGCCGCGGTGACCCGGATTCTGGAACAGGGTCACGAGCGCGAGCACGAGAAGGAAGATGACGACCCACAGTGCGAAGTTGCGGAAATTGGGGTTCATCGATCCATCCCTGGGGGCGTGCGGCGCACTGCGCGTACTCGCAGATCAATCCTGGCACGCAGAGCCAATGTAGGCAGCCAATCCCCCCTTGCCAAGTAAATCAGGCGGGCCTGCGGCAAGGCCGCCGTCGAGCGGCTGCGAAGCCGTGCGCCGCGCGGGGGCGATCCCGAAGGTCACGGCCCGCTGACGGGTCACGCTGACGAGAATTCCCGCCAGCGTCCGGCGGATCGCGGCTCCCGTCCGCATGGCGGGGACGAGGTCTTGGAGGACGAGCCGTTCGAGGCGCTCGAGCCGCACGGCACCCCCTGCGCCGGTCCGCACCAGGGCCTCGCCGACGACTCGCAGAAGCACCGCTTCGGGCAAGGCGAGCAGAGTCGCGCCGTCGAGCACCAGGTCACCGTCGCCCGGCACCGAGGCGGCCGCCAGAGCTGCCCTGCCCGCCAGCGCGAGGGCAGCCTCGTCGCGGGCGCTGCGCTGGGCCAGGCGGCACAGGCGCTCGGCCGTCAGACCTTCGCGGGCGAGATGCGGCATGAGGCGACGCAGGCGCGCCCTGCCGAAGCGATCGTCGCGGTTCGACGGGTCGTGGTCGTAGGCGAGGCCGTGCCCCTCGCAATAGGCGACGAGGTCGGCCTTCGGCAGTGTGAGGAAGGGCCGGCCGAGGCGCACGGTCGGGGCGAGGTCCCGTACCGGCGCCATCGCGGCGAGGCCCGCGGGCCCGCTCCCGGCGATGAGCCGCATGAGGACGGTCTCGGCCTGGTCGTCGCGCGTATGCCCTGTCAGCACCAGCCCTGCGCCGACCGAGCGGGCATGATCCGCCAGGAGCCGGTAGCGTGCGGCCCGCGCCGCCGCAGCGATGCCGGTCGAGGGCTTCGAGCCCGACCAGACCAGCGTCGCGTGAGGCAGGCCGAGGCGCGTCGCGGCTGAGCCGACCCGCTCGGCCTCTCGTGCCGATTCCGGGCGCAGGCGGTGATCGACGGTGGCGACGAAGAGGCCGGTCCGTCCCGACATGGCCGCCGCATGCATCAGGGCGGTGGAGTCGGGACCCCCCGAAACCGCCAGGACCACCGGTGCGCCATCGTCGAGGAAGGGTTGCAGCACGCGTGCCAGCGGGCACTCCGCCGGCGGGTCGCCGCTGCGGTCGGCGCTCACGCCGCGCAGCGCGCGCGCTTCTGCTCGCGTGCCACGTTCTGCCGGACATTGGCGCCGGCGGACGGGAACTTGCGCTCGAGCTCGGCCAGGGTGGCGCAGGCCTGCTCGCGGGCGCCCAGCGCGTTGAGCGAGGCGCCGAGCTTGAGCATGGCCTCGGGGGCCTGCGGCGAGCGCGCATAATCGGTGGACACCTTCAGGAACTGCTCGGCCGCCTCGCGGTTGCGGTTGCGCTGCAGGTAGCTCTCGCCGAGCCAGTAGGTCGCCGCCGGCACCTGCGGATCGCGGGGATGCGACTGGATGAACTGGCGCAGGCTCATCTCAGCCTGCTCGTACTGGCGCTGCTGCACGAAGGCGTAGGCCGCCTCGAAATCGGTCCGGGCGTCGCTGCTTCCGGTCGCGGCGACGCTGCCGCCGGGGCGTGGCGTCGCCAGGGTGCTGCCGGAGGAGGGAACCCGCGCCGGCGGCGTCAGGTCGACGGGGCCGCCGAAGCCGGGCGGCGGCAGGCCGGCCTCGTCCTCGTCGTCGGCTTCGACGACGGTCGGCGGGACGGTGCGGCTGCGTTGGGGCGGCGTGACGGCCTGAAGGGTGGCGATCGCGGCCGCGCTCTCGCCCGACGGAGTCGTATTGCCCAGGGGCAGCGGGGCGCCGGGGCGTCCGGGGTTCTGCTCGGGGTCGAAGGCGTCGCTGCGCTTCTGCGGCTTGGCTTGGCCCGGATTCGTGCCCGAAGGCGCGCTCGGCTTGGCGCCCTTGGTCTCGTTAAGGCGGAACTCGACGTCCTCCTGGAACTTCCGGAGCTGCTCCTTGAGCTGGCGGTTCTCGTATTGGAGCGTCTCGATCTGCCCTGCCATCTGGCGCGACTGGTTCTCGATGCGGCTGAGGCGCACCACGAGATCGCTGGCGTCCTGCGCCGCAGTCGGAGCGACCGCGAAGAAGCCGAGACATGTGGCGAGCAGAAGACGGCGAAGCATGGCTATGGGCACCGGTGATCGTATCGGAGATGGGCCGGGTCCGGGCCGGACCGGCTGGCGCGGCGGGACCGCGCGATCATCCAATGCGCCGCGCCGCGGCGAAATTGCGGCGCGTGTCGCGATACCGCGTGTCAGGTTCCGGCGCCGCGATCCAGCACCGTCACCGCGCGGCGGTTCTGCGACCAGCACGAGATGTCGTTGCACACGGCCACCGGCCGTTCCTTGCCGTAGGACACGGTGCGGATGCGCCCCGAGGCGATGCCGCGCGAGGCGAGGTAGTCGTTCACCGATTGGGCCCGGCGCGCACCGAGGGAGAAGTTGTACTCGCGGGTGCCGCGCTCGTCGGCATGTCCCTCGATGAGGAAGGTGTAGCGCGGATAGCGCTGGAGCCACTGCGCCTGCTTGTCGAGGGTCGCCGTCGCCGTGGGGGTCAGATCCGTGGAGTCGGATTCGAAGAAGACCCTGTCGCCGATATTGACGACGAAATCCTGGGCGCTTCCGGGCGTGCCGGCGCCGCCACCGAAGCCGGAGGCGTCGGCGAGGTCCTTGTCGTTGGTGCAGGCACCCACGCTGAGGGCGGCGCAGAGAGCCGCCACCAGCGGGAGCACGCGGAAGCGGGACGTCATCACCATGATCCTGTTCTCCCGGGCTCGGCCGACCGGCCGGCGCCCCTCACGTTCGTCGGTGGTCGCTCGATATCGGCGAACCATGCCGCCGTTTCTAGAGCGGTCCGGTTAAGCGAAGGTTCCGTCAACCTTGACGCCGCCTTTCCGGATCATCGCCGCGTGCGACGGCGCACTGGAACGCGTTCATGCACCACCCTCACGGGGAAATCGGGGCGGACCCGCGGCACGCCATTCCGCGCCGTGAGATCCGGTGCCGGTGCTGCATCTCGGCCATGGCCCAGGCTGCAAAATCATCGACGCACTCGGGCCGAGCATCGAGAAAAACTCGAAACCGTCGAGGGAGCCGAAGGGCGTTGAGGCTCGGTTAACGTGTATCGTCCAATCGTTTTCGCCTTGAAAGCGAATGGCTGCCATGGACCGCAAACCCGTCGTCCTCATCGTCGAGGACAACTACGTTCTCCTCGAGATGCTCACCAACCTGTGCGAGCGGGAGGGCATCACGGTCGTGTCGGCGTCGAGCGGCGAGGATGCCCTGACGTACCTGCGCGAGAATGGCGCTACGGTCGATTGGCTCTTCACCGATATCAACCTTCCCGGTCTCATCGACGGATGGACGGTTGCCGAAGCCTACACGTCGCTCAATCCCGGCCGGCCCGTCATCTACGCGTCGGCGGCGCGCCGGCCGAAGCGGGCCTGCCTGGAACGCAGCGTCTTCCTTCGCAAGCCCTTCCTGGTCGCCGAGATCGTCGAGCTCGCACGGATGATGGCCGCTCCGACCTCGATCGACGACCTCCTCGCGGTCGCCTGACGTCCTTCGTCAAGGCGATCCGGCACCCTCGAACAGCGCCACGATCTCCGGCGTGCCGAGCCATGCGTCCACGCGCTCGCAGGCGAGGGCGGCGGCACCCTGCGCCGCGTACAGGACGAAGCTCGCGGCAACGAAGCCCGGCAGGTCGTAGAGCGCCGGAAAGACGGCCGGGCGCGGTTTCGCCTTGAACAGGAATCCGCCGTCGAGGCCGTAGACCTCGGCAACCCCTGGATAGATCGGCCAGACCACGTCGCGGGCGAGATCGTCGGCGAGGTAGTCCTCCACCGCGATCGGCTCGGGCGGGATGCCGCTGCGGGCAAGGAGCCTGCGGGCGATATCGGCGTGGACGAAGATCTTGGGATGGTTGAGGACGTGCATGAAGACGCCCCTTCGTGTCCAGCGCGCCAGCTCCTCGTCCAGGTCGAACCCGATCGCCCGGGAGGTCGCCGCGAGATCAGCGGCGGCGGCGTTCCAGCTATCGAGGTAGCCCAGAGCCACGAAGACCTCACGCCTGTAGAGCGTGACCGTCCGTCCGACGTCGAGGCCGAGGAGGTAGGCGCACAGGGCGATCGCCGAATGGTAGTGCCCTAGGGGCGACCGCGCGAGATCGCGGGCTCCGGGCTTCCCCGTGCCGCCGGCATAGACCGCGTCGGGATGGAACGCGGAGAAGACGATGGTCGGGAAACGGATGATCCGCCCGTCAAGGCGGCACAGCTCCTCACTGCCGCCCTCGAGCAGGGTCGGCGGGATCTGCTGCGTATGGACATGGTCGTATGCGGCGAGAGCCTCGGCGAGATGGGTGGCGCTGCCGTAGCGACGCGCGAGCGAGGTCATCGGCAGGTGGGTGACCGGGCTCGCCGGCACCAGCACTCGCAGCGCCTGGGCGATCTCGCGCGCCTGGCAATTGCCGATGACGGCAATGCGCGGACCGGTCCTTTCCCGGTCCTCGCGCCGTCGAGGACCGCGCCATAGCGCCCGCACCGCGCGCCACGGCAGGGTTTGCACGGCCAGCGACAGGAATGGGACTGCCGCGCGACGAGACCGACGCCCCGACAACGACGCGGCGATGCCTCGCATTCCGGCGAGGGTACGGAGCCCGGACAAGCGCGCGATTATTGCAAGTGGTGTGCGTAGGTGTCGCCGGCCTGCCGCTTCAAATCCGCGCCCGCCTCCCGGCCGATCCGCGCCGCATCGCTCACAGGACCGGCCCCCGAGACCGCCCAATGGGCGCTGCCGTCGGGCAGGAACAACAGGCCGTCGAGGGCGAGGTGGTCGCCGGTGATGCGGGCGAGCGCCGCGATCGGCGTCCGGCATGACCCGTCGAGTTCGGCGAGAAGACCGCGCTCGGCGGCGAGCTCGGCCGTCGCCGTCGCCGAGACCAGCGGTGCCAGCAGGGCGCGGACATCGGAATCACCCTCGCGGCACTCGATCCCGAGGGCGCCCTGCGCCACGGCCGGCAGCATCTCGTCGACCTCCAGCACGCTGCGGGCGACATCGGCCATGCCGAGGCGCTCCAGCCCACACAGGGCCAGAAGCGTGGCGTCGCAGGTCCCCTCCTCCAGCTTGCGCATGCGGGTATTGGCATTGCCGCGCAGCGGGACGATGCGCAGGTCCGGGCGACGCATCAGAACCTGCGCTGCCCGTCGCAGCGACGAGGTCCCGACCCGGGCGCCGGGCGCGAGGTCCGACAGATGCGCCACGTCCCTGGCCAGGAAGGCGTCTCGCGGGTCGTCCCGTTCCAGGATGCAGGCGATGACGAGGCCCTCGGGCAACCAGGTCTCGACGTCCTTCATGGAATGGACCGCGACGTCGACGACATCGGCGTAGAGCGCTTGTTCCAGTTCCTTGGTGAACAGCCCCTTACCGCCGATCTCCGAGAGCGGCCGATCGAGGATGCGGTCGGCCACGGTGTTGACCACGACGATCTCGGTCTCGAGGCCGGGATTGGCGGCCACGATCTTGTCGCGGACCATTCCGGTCTGGGCCAGCGCCATCGGGCTACCGCGGGTACCGATGCGAAGGGGACGCTGGATCATGGATTGGCGCGCTCTCGAAGGGTCGCTTGCGACGGCGGGACTGACGCCTTGGTACGCAACCCTTGCGCACCTGTCACCGCCCGCCGGCACCGTCTTCGACCGCCCGCCCTGGCGTATCCCGCCCGTTTGCCTGCCGGTTGTTCGCGATAAAGCTCTCCGCGAAGGATGAGGAAGGATGGCATTGCATGTGCTGCCTTAGGAGAAAGACAGGGATTTCCACTTAACAATGTTTCGAAAGAAAGCGGGGCGAGGCGCATGCGGACGAGCGCGGCGAAGGATCATGGCGGCTCCGGTGGCGAATACAGTCGCTACGATCCTGCCGACGACGACGACTTTTACGAGCATCGTCATCCGACATCCGGCGATCGCCCGCAGCGGCCGCCTGGCCTGTTCTGGCGGATGGTTCGGCTCGTTCGGCTTCTCGTCTTTATCCTGCCGCTGAGCCTGATGCTGATCGGTTCCTTCGTTGTCGACTGCCGCAACCGGTCCGGAAACGGGTTCCTCCCCGATATCGTGAGGGCGAGCGCCTGCGCGCGGGAGGATTTGACCGGACATCTCTCTGGAATGAGCGAGACGATGCGGACGATCTCACGCGCGATTCGCTGAAACCACCGAATTCCGATGTCGCCCGACCAGGAGGACGAACGCCTGAGCGGCAAGACGGGCAAACTCAACAGTATCTTAGGATATGACGATCACGCTCCCGTGATCGCTGGCCGGCGGTTTTCTGAGCGAGCTGACCATGAGACTGAACCGGGCAGGACAAGATTTTCCGCAAGGTGCCGAAATCGGCTTGCTCCAGCAGCGCCTCGCCGGGCTGTCGTCGGGCGATCCGAGGCACGTCGATCCTGACCGCGCCAGCCAGGATGCCCTGCGGCAGGAAGCCCGCGAGCGCCTGAAAGCCGGCGGCCACAATAATCGCCGTCAGGCGATGAGGCCCGGCGATGCCGAGGCCAAGGCCCGAGCCTCGAAGACTTGGCATCTCTGGGTCGTCTTCGACATCCTCCTCCTGCTCCTGATCGTGCCCCTCGTCGTCGCCGTACCTGTGGTGCTCGATTGCCGGCATAAACGGGATCACCCCGGCTTCTTCGCGGGGCAATCGTTCGAGGGATGCATCAGGGACGGGATCGCCGAGCGGTGGAGCATCCTCGATAGCCGCCTCAAGATGATCGTGCGCGGCTCCGGCCAGTAAGGGGTACCGACCGAAATTCATCGGCTCGATCAGAAGGCCTTGAGCGTCAGTTCCGTATGCTCGACGCTGGGCGGCGCCTCGAAGTACGGGGATACCAGCGCGCGATAATCCTTCCAGGGCTGGGAATTCACGAATGCGACCGTGTGGTCCTCGAGGGTATCCCACTCGATCAGCAGCCGATAGCGCTGCGGCTTCTCCGCCGAACGACGCAGCGCGAAGCTGCGACAGCCCTTGGCGTCCGCGAAATAGGCCGCGGCCTTGGCGATGCCGGCCTCGAAATCGGCTTCCGTGCCGGGCTTCACGTCGATCTGTGCGATTTCGAGGATCATGCGGCGTTCCCGGTTCTTTGAGGGTCCGTGAGGATCATTGCAGTGCCCGGCCGAGCTTGCGCGCCAGGATGCGTTGCGGGCTGCGCTCGGGATCGGCCTGATCGGCCACGGGCAGGTAGGCGGTCTGCTCCAGCATGTAGCGCCCGCCCATCGCGCCATGCATGACGAGGTCCGAGAAGGTCACCCAGGTCTGGCCGGGAGTGAACTCCACGTCGGCCTGCGGCGCCTGCGCCTGATACGCCTTGTCCTGCTTCAGCGCGTCGTGGAGATGGAGCATCAGGTGATCGTATTCGGAGCGCCGCGCCTTGGTGATGCGCAAGGCGGCGAGCAGCCGCGCCGAGAGCGGCGAGTAACCCGGCAGGCGCGGCAGGAACTTCTCGGCCATCGAGCCGAAATCCTCGCCCACCCGCCAGCGCCGCGGCTGCCCGTCGGGGTTGATGTTGCGGAAGATGCGCAGGATCCGCTTCTCGCCGATCGGATTCGACGGGAAGGCGTCGACGTGCAGGCGTGTGTCGTCGCGGCGCCAGCTCAGCTTGCGCTGGTCGACCTCGAACGGCCGGTACGAGGTGCCGGCGAGCGACACCTTCCCCGCATAGGCGGGCAGCCGGGTGCGGATCAGGTCCTCGGCGAAGGCGCGGTAGCGCATCAGCAGGGCGCGCAGGGCCGCCTGTTCCTCGGCGGTGCCGGCCGCTCCCTTGAGCGTCGCCGCCTCGCCCCGGATGTTGACGTTCTTGGCCTTGCCGTCGGCGAAGGGACGCTCGACGAAGCGGCGCTCGAACGCGCTCAAGGGGAAGTCGAGGTCGGGGAACAACAGCACCGCCCCACCTTCGAGGGCGTCGACGAGGCCCGCCGTGCCGGAGGCGGGGCCGCCGGCCGAGGTGCCGACCTTGGGCACGGACACGATCGGGCTGATCATCGGGGTGGGTCTCCTGGCGGCGACAGGGTCGGGGGTGTAGCCGATCGGGCGACCGGAGGCCAAGGGGCGGTTCATATCGTCGGTGGCGCGGTTTGCGGTGGATGACCGGACGCCGCGGTTGCCATGGCGGCATGCCGGGCTCACGATCTTGCGCGCAACCGGCCCGTGCCGCGCCACGTTGAGCGCATGTGCGCGGCCGCGCCGAGCCGACGGGGATGACGCCGATGGCAACGTTGAAGGAATTCGAGGAGGCCCTGCGCGAGCAGGGCATGCTGATGGCGCTCGCCTTGCTCGAGCGGCTCCGCGAACGCGACCGTGCGACCCGGACGATCAAGCCCGCCCGCCGCCTCACCGGCCAGAAGATGACGCCGGAACTCGCCAGGGCCATTCTCGACCTCCACGCCTCGACGGGGATGACCCAGCAGGAGATCGCCTTCAAGGTCGGGGTCAACCAGGGCCGGGTCAACGAGGTCATCAAGCGCGGCAAGTGGCTCAACGACGATCCGCACTCGCCGGAAGCCGTCGCCCGCGACCGCGCCAAGGCGCGGATGCGTGGCGACGTGAAGCCGCGCCGGCCCGCGAGGCCGGCCGCTGCGGCAAAGGCAGGAACGGCGAAGCCGGCGCGGCGACCACGGTCGGCTGGCCCGCAGGGACAGCTCCTGCTCGGGGACCTGTAGCAGCGCCGGATCGCCGCGCTCAGAACTCCATCGATCCTTGCAGGGTTTTCCTTCCATCATCGGAATGGGAGATGCTGATGGGACTTTCCAACGCCATTCGATCTTTGGTCGCTCTCGCAATCGCGGCCTGCGCATCTGCAGCGCAGGCTCAGCGCGCCTCGACCGTGGACATGACCTGCCGCCAGGCGCAGGGAACGGTCTCCCAAGCCGGCGGCATCGTCCTCGGGACAGGGGGACCGACCTACGACCGCTTCGTGCGCGACCGTGGGTTCTGCGAGGTGACGGAGATCACCACGCGTGCCTTCGTGCCGACCCGCGACACGCCGCAATGCTTCGTCGGATACCGCTGCAAAGAGCCCGGCCGTGGGGACCGTTTCGGCTCGGGGTTCTGACGCGAACGAAAAACGCCCCGGCTCACGGCCGGGGCGCTCCGCGCAATGGACCTAGCGTCGGCGACGCCGCAGGATTAGGCGGCCTGCTGGGCCTTACCCTCGATCACCGGCTTCGCCTGGGTGGCGGCGGAGGCGATCTGGATGTGGCGCGGCTTCTTCGCCTCCGGGATCTCGCGCACGAGATCGATGTGGAGAAGGCCGTGCTCGAGGGCGGCTCCCGTCACCTGCACGTAGTCGGCAAGCTGGAAGCGACGCTCGAAGCTGCGAGCGGCGATGCCCTGATGCAGGATCTCGGACTTCGCATTGGCCTCGGCCTTGCGCTCGCCCTTCAGGGTCAGCGCATTCTCCTTGACCTCGATCGACAGATCGGACTCCGTGAAGCCCGCGACCGCGACGGTGATCCGGTAGGCGTTCTCGCCCGTGCGCTCGATGTTGTAGGGCGGATAGGTCGGGACCCCGTCGCTGGCCACGAACTGGTCGAGGGCCGAGAACAGACGGTCGAAACCGACGGTGGAGCGGTAGAGGGGTGCAAGATCGAACTGGCGCATCACATATTCTCCATAAGAAGCAACATGCATAGGAAGGTCCGCCCGAGGGCCGAACCGGTGTACCGCCGTATTGGCCGGTACGGGATTGAGATCGGTGCCGTCCTCGAACCTTGCAAGAGCCCCGCGCAAGCTTGCGGGTGAATTTTTCCGGTGCCTTCCCGCGAGATCCGAACCCGCCGATGCTCACCCTGCGCGACACCCCCGGAAACCCGGTTCCCCCCGGCGCAACGCTCCTGCCGGTCCGGACCGAGGACGGCATCGAACTGCGCGCGGCCCATTGGCGGCCGACCACGCGCACGGTGAGGGGGACCGTGTGCCTGCTCCAGGGCCGTGCCGAGTTCATCGAGAAGTATTACGAGACGATCGCCGATCTGCGCGGCCGGGGCTTCGCCGTCGTGGCCTTCGATTGGCGGGGACAAGGCGAATCCGCCCGCCTCGTCGCCGATGCCCATTGCGGGCATGTCGGCCGGTTCGACGAGTATCGCCTCGATCTCAAGGCGATCGAGGACGCCGTGCTGCGGCCGCTGATGCCGCATCCCCATCTCTGCCTCGCCCATTCCATGGGCGGCGCCGTCGCGCTGACCGGAGCCATCGAGGGCTGGCTCCCGTTCAGGCGAATCGTCAGCGTGGCGCCGATGCTGGGCCTGACCATGGTGCGCTGGCCGCGCCTCTCATCGGCGGTCGTCCGATTCCTTCAACAACTCGGCCTGGGGCAGCGCTACATCCTTTTCGGCAGTGCCGTGTCGATCGCCACGAAGCCCTTCGGGCGAAATCGCCTCAGCGGCGATCCCGTGCGCTATGCCCGCAACGCCGAGGCAGCCCGCACGGTGGGAGCGGGCGCCGTCGGCGATCCGAGCATCGCCTGGGCGGCGGAAGCCTTCCGCACGATGGAGCGCCTGCGCGACCTGCGCCTCGCCGCTGCGATCAAGATCCCGACCCTGATCGTGGCGGCGGGGGCCGATCCCGTCTGCTCCACGAGGGCGACGGAGCGTTTCGGGGCGCGGATGCGGGTCGGCGACGTCATCGTCCTGGCCGGTGCCCGCCACGAGATCCTGTCGGAAAGCGATGCGATACGAGAGCCGTTCTGGGCCGCCTTCGACGCTTTCATGCCCGGCACGCCGGTGGCGGATGCGCCCGCGCCGATGAGCCCGGCCCAGAGCGCCTGAGCGCAACCCTCAGCCGTTCAGGATCGCCAGTGCCGCCTCGTGCAGGCGGCGGTCGCCGGCCGCGACGATGCGCCCGCCCTGGGCCGCCGATCCCCCATCCCAGGTCGTGACGATCCCTCCCGCCCCCTCGATGATCGGGATCAGCGCAACGATGTCGTAGGGCTTGAGACCGGCCTCCACCACGAGATCGATCTGGCCGGCCGCGAGCATGCAATAGGCGTAGCAATCGGTCCCGTAGCGCGAGAGCCGGACCCGGCCCTCCAGCGCTGCGAAGCGCTCGCGCTCGGTTCCCCCGGCGAACAGGCGCGGGTCAGTGGTCGCGAGTACGGCCTCGGACAGCGTCCCGAGCCGGCGGGTGCACAGCACACGGTCCCCGCGCGGTCCCTTCATCCTGGCGCTGCCTCCATCGCCCGAGAAAGTCTCGGCGAGATAGGGCTGGTGCATCAGCCCGCGCACGGGGATCCCAAGGCGCGTCAGGCCGATCAGGGTGCCCCAGGTCGGCAGGCCGGCAACGAAGGCACGGGTCCCGTCGATGGGATCGAGTACCCAGACATATTCCGCATCGAGACGGTCGTCGCCGAACTCCTCGCCAAGGATGCCGTGCGTCGGGAAGGTCCTGGCGATCAGCTTGCGCAGGGTGAGCTCCGCGGCCCGGTCGGCCTCCGTCACTGGGTCGAAGGCGGCGGTTCCCCGTGTTTTGTCGTCCATCCCGAAGGCGGCACGGAAGAAAGGCAGGATGGCCTGGCCGGACTGGGCGGCGAGGTCATCCATGAAGCGGGCGAGATCGACGACACCCATTGCACATCCCCCTGCCGGCGCGACCGACGGCGAGGCAAGCCGTGGGAGCGAGCCAGCGTCAAGGGCTTTTTACCGAGCGTCACGCTCGCCGCGGAGGGTCAGACCTGGGCAGGCACCGGGGCTTCGATCACCCGCTCGACCAGAAGGTCCGTTGGCTTAATGGCCGCCGGCGGTGCCGGCTCGATGGTGATCGCTGGGCCCGGTGCCTCGGAGGCCGCCGTCGCGACGGCGTCAAGGGACGAGCGGAACGACATCAGGTAGTGGTCGGCTCCGATCGCCTTGCGTGCCGCTTCGTCGTCGAGGAGGGCATCGTCCGTCTGCCAGAGGCCGACCGCGAGTCGCGTGTCCGGCATGCGCCGCCTCAGCCGCGATGCGAGGCGGCGCAGATGCGTCGGCTCGCCGTTGATCGCCAGCGACACGACGCAGATCATCCGGACCGGACCCGGCTCGAACTCGTCGATCTTGACCCGCGACACCTCCGAGAAGGGAACGATCCGTGTTCCGAACCCGCGCTTGACCAGGAGCTGGGCCAGGATGGCGCAGGCGGCCTCGTCCACGAAGCTGCGGCCGGCGACGCACAGGACCGCGCCCTGTTGACGCCAGGCCGACGGCACCTCGGCGACGTCCTCGCTCGCCTCTGGCTCCACGCCGCTGTCGGCCATCTCGGCGACGAGCCCGCCGATGGAGGCGCGGATGTCGTTCTTCTGGTCGGCGGTGAGGACGCCGCGCACGGCGTCGCGCGCGGCGAGTTCGAGGCCCTTCAGGACGACATCGTCGTAGTAGCTCAGCAGCGAGCATTTCTGCAGCAGGAGCTCGGCATGCTCCTGCGCCTCCTCCGGGTCGTCGGCGAGGATGCGCTGGTAGAAGTTCTCCACCGGGGTCAGGGCAGGACGGTCGCCGAACAGCACCTCGAGGAATTCGAGCTTCTCGACGTGGCGCCCGAGCACCACCAGGCAGACCGTGAGCGGCGTCGCGAGCAGGAGGCCGACGGGTCCCCATAGCCAGGTCCAGAACAGGGCCGCGACCAGAACCGCGAAGGGCGACATCCCCGTCGACTGCCCGTAGAGCATCGGCTCGATGAAATGGCCGACGAGCGGTTCGAGGACGAGGAACAGGATCAGCGTCGAGATCACCATCGACCAGCCCGGGTCGACCGCCGCGGCGAGCACGAGCGGGAAAGCCGTCGAGACGACGGCGCCGATATAGGGGACGAAGCGCATCAGCGCCGAGAAGATGCCCCACAGGACCGGGTTCGGGACGCCGATGAAGTAGAGCCCGATGCCGACGACGACACCGAAGGCGGCATTGAGGGCGAGCTGGACCACGAAGTAGCGGCTCAGGCGCCTTGCGGCATCATCCATGGCCACCGTGGTCCGGTGCAGATCGTTCGACCCAGCGAGGCGGATCATGCGGTCGCGCAGGTCCTCCCGCTGCATCAGCAGGAAGAGCAGCACGATGAACACGATGCCGATGGTCGCCAGTGGATGGAGCACCGGCGAGAGCAAGGTGCTCGCGACCTCGATCGCGCCCGGCGGCCGTTCACGCACCTCGACCAGCATCGGCTTCTCGGGCGGCGCCTGGGTGGCCGCCGTGGGCGCGTCCTTCGGCTTCTCCTCCTGGCGGTCGCTCTCGCGCATCGACCGGCCGATATTGGCGACGTAATCCGTCATCCGGCCGGCCGGGCTGTCCTTGAGGCTCGCCACCTTCCGTTCGATGGTGGTGCGGTAGCGCGGCACGTCATCGGCGAGGTCTGCGAGCTGGACCCCGATGAGGGTCGCCAGGGCCGCGGCGATGCCGAGGGTGAGCAGGACCGACGTCGCCACCGCGAAGAAGCGACCGAGCCGCAGCTTGCGCAGCAGGTTCACCAGCGGTCCGAGCACGAAGGACAGGAGGATCGCGATCGCGATCGGGATCAGGACGTCGCGCGCGAAGTACAGCCCGGCGACGAGGACCGCGGTAACGATGAGGGGTGATGCGAGCATCTGGGGCGGCGTCTCGGCGGCCGCGATACGGGCTCCTCGCAACGGCGACAGCGGAGGCTTCGCGTTCGTTCTCGTGACCATGCCGGTACCGTCTGACGCTCCGCGGGTGTGTCACCCGGCCTAGCAACCCCGAAGCAACGACAAACGATCCCTCGTCCAGGCGGCATTCCTGACAGAGACGTGATCGCGTTCAGGCGCGTCGCGGGACGGCGAAAGCCACGAGGCGAAAGCCCCCCCGTTCAAGGACTTCGCGGACCGCACGCGCCGTCGCCACCGCGCCGGGATTGTCGCCGTGGACGCAGATCGTCTCGATGGTGACCGGGATCAGCCGGCCCGACCGGGTCTCGACGGCGCGCGCCTCCACCATCCGCGCCACCCGTCGGGCGACCGCCTCGCTGTCGTGGATCACCGCGCCCGCGAGGGTCCTGTCGGCGAGCTGGCCGTCCTCGCCATAGGCCCGGTCGGCGTAGATCTCGCGGACGACGCGCAGGCCCGCCGCCTCGGCGGCCCGTTCCGCGGCCAGCCCCGGCATCACCACGACGGGCAGGTCGCGGTCGACCGCCCGCACCGCCCTCGCGATGGCCGCGGCGGTGCCCGCCTCCCGGTTCGAGAGGTTCGCCAGCGCACCATGCGCCTTCACGTAGCCGACGCGGTGCCCCGCCAGGGCGGCGCAGGCGCAGAGCGCACCGATCTGATAGGCGACGTCGGCCTCGATCTCCGCCTCGCCCATGAGGATCGGGCGCCGGCCGAAGCCGCGGCGGTCCTCGAAGCCGGGATGCGCGCCGATGGCGACGCCCCGCGCCTTCGCTGCGGCGGCGGTCGCCACCATGATGGCCGGATCGCCGCCATGAAATCCGCAGGCGACGTTGGCCGAGGTGACGACGTCGAGGAGGGCCGCGTCGTCGCCGATCGAGTAGGGGCCGAAGCCCTCGCCGAGATCGGCGTTGAGGTCGATCGACCGAGATCCGTCGCCGTTGCCCGTCACGCGGAGCGGCCTCTCTCGGGTCGGAGCACCGCGCCGAAGGCTCGGCTCCCGTCACCGATGAGGCGGACCCCCTTTGGTTCGGATGCGATGAGAACGGGGGCAGATTCGATCATGACGGTGGGTCCCTTCGGCCACTCGTTTCCTCGACGAACAGGGTGACACGATCCGCCGGCGAAGCGAACGTTGCAGACGACCGATCAAGATCCGAAACGGTCTTGCCGGCGCAGTGCCGAAGAAAATGTCGCTCCGGTACCAGATTCATTCCAGGGCGATGGCCGCTGGCAGACCGACGGTCTGGAATCGTGAAAATGATCGCACCATGCTCGAATATTCCGCTGCACCTTCCGTCGCCATGATTTTCCGTGGCCATTCTCGCAAACATAATAACGAATACGGAGCCGGCATTGTCACGATCTGCTTCGGTGTCGCCTATACGCCAAGATCCTAGGGTTATGAGCGGGCCAGTCGTCATCTGCCTATATTATCATCAGTTCCGACCCTATGGTTGTAATGGGGCATATTTTTACCCAGTGGTAACTCCCGTTGCTGGATAAAGGCATGGATATTCGATGAGGAAAGGTCTCCCCGGTGACCGGTTCGATCAGCCATGGCATCTCATCAAACGAGACGGCACGCACGTCTCCCGAGGCGGGATCGAGCCTGTCGAAGGTCGCCGACGAGATCGGTGAGATCAAGCGGATCTCCTCCGACAAGAGCCGCCGCATCCAGGGGATCACCGGACAGGTCAAGATCCTGGCCCTCAACGCCCTGATCGAGGCTGCCCGCGCCGGCGAGATGGGCCGCGGCTTCTCCGTCGTGGCCCAGGAGGTGCGGGCGATCGGGTCGGAGATCGAAGGCATCGCCAAATCACTCGAGGCCGAGCTGTCTGGCCGGATCGCTGGCCTTCAGGACCGTTTCCAGACCCTGGCGCAGGCCTCAGAGAACGACCGCCTCACCGATCTCGCCCTCAACGCGGTCGAACTGATCGACCGCAATCTCTACGAGCGGACCTGCGACGTTCGCTGGTGGGCGACGGACACCGCGATCGTCGAATGCGCCGCGGCCCCGACGCCGGAGCGCGTCACCTATGCGGCGGAGCGCCTGAGGGTGATCCTCGGCGCCTACACCGTCTATCTTGACCTGTGGCTGTGCGACCTCGACGGCCGGGTCGTCGCCCATGGCCGACCCGACGTTTACCCCGACGTGATCGGCCGCAGCGTCACCGCGGAGCCGTGGTTCCGCGAGGCCGCCGGCCTTCCCCACGGCGACGCTTATGTGGCCGCCGACGTCGCCCGCCAGCCCCTGCTCGGCGGTGCCCAGGTGGCGACCTACTGTGCCAGCATCCGCGCCGGCGGCAGCGCCAAGGGCCGGCCGCTCGGCGTGCTCGCCATTCATTTCGACTGGGAGGCCCAGGCCAAGGCGATCGTGGAGGGCGTGCGCGTGTCGCCGGAGGATCGGGCGCGCACCCGCGTCCTCCTGGTCGACGCCAAGGCGCGCGTCCTCGCCGCCTCCGACGGCGTGGGCGTTCTCACCGAGACCTTGAGCCTAGCGGCCGGCTCGCGGTCGAGTGGGGCGGACCGCGATCCGCGGACCGGCGCCGTGACCGCCTTCCACCGCACCCCCGGCTACGAGACCTATGCGGGCCTCGGCTGGTACGGGGTCATCGTGCAGAACCCTGCCGCCTGAGCCCGGCTCAGACCACGACGGGCATCGCCGCCATCTCGCCGGTTCCGAACACCCGCCGGTAGCGGGCGATCTCCGATTCCGGCCCGATCGCCTTCGAGGGGTTGTCGGAGATCTTCACGGTAGGGCGCCCGTCCGCGGAGATCACCTTGCAGACGATGGAGATCGGGTCAAGCCGCCCATCGGGAACGAGCCCCCGGAAATCGTTGGTGAGCAGCGTGCCCCAACCGTAGCCGATGCGCGTGCGCCCGTGGAAGCGGGCGTGGATGGCCTCGATGGTGTCGACGTCGAGCCCGTCGGAAAAGATCGCGAGCTTTTCGCGGGGGTCGGAGCCGCGCGAGCGCCACCAGCGGATGACTTCCTCGCCGCCCTCGATCGGCTCCTTCGAATCGATGCGGATGCCGGTCCAGGCATCGATCCAGGCCGGCGCCTGCGCGAGGAACCCGGTCGTGCCGTAGGTATCGGGCAGCATCACCAGGAGGTTGCCGGCATAATCCTGCTGCCAGTCCGAGAGCACGTCGTAGGGCGCCCGCGCCAGGGCTTCGTCGCCCTCGGCCAGGGCGGCGTAGACCATCGGCAGCTCGTGCGCGTTGGTGCCCACCGCCTCGACCTCGCGGCGCAGTGCGATGAGGCAGTTCGAGGTGCCGAGGAAGGCCTCACCCAGGCCCTCGCGCATCGCCTCGACGCACCAGTCCTGCCACAGGAAACCGTGGCGCCGTCGCGTCCCGAAATCCGCGATGGAGAGGTCGGGCAAGCGCTTCAGGCGCTCGATCTTCTCCCAGACGCGGGTCATGGCACGGGCATAGAGGACCTGCAGCTCGAACTTGCCCATGCCGCGAAGGACGCCGCGCGAGCGCAGCTCGTTGAGGATCGCAAGTGCCGGCACCTCCCACATGGTGGTCTCGAGCCACGGGCCGTGGAACGTGAGCACGTATTGCCCGTCGCGCGCCTCCAGCTCGTAGTCGGGCAGGCGGAAAGCTTCGAACCAGTCCATGAAGTCGGACGAGAACATCTGCCGGCGGCCGTAGAAGGTGTTGCCGCGCAGCCAAGTCGACTCGCCACGGCTCAGGCGGAGCGAGCGGGCGTGATCGAGCTGTTCGCGCAGCTCTCCCACATCGACGAAATCGGCCAGGCGGACGCTGCGGCTGCGGTTCTGGATGCCGAAGGTGACGGCGGTGTCGCGATGGCGGCGAAAGATCGTCTGCGCCATCAGGATCTTGTAGAAATCGGTGTCGAGGAGCGACCGGATGATCGGGTCGATCTTGAAGCTGTGGTCGTAGACCCGTGTCGCGAGATCGAGCATGTCCGTCAACGCAACCGACGCGGAGCCCCCTGCCCGCTGCGATCAGAGGCGCACGGGGCCGGCGGGCGAGTCAATCTCGTCCCGCCGGCGGAAGCCGTGCCTCAGGCCAGATCGACCTTCTTCGTCTCGGTCTTGGGCGACTCGCCCGTGACGGCGGCCTTCACGTAACCGTAGAGGTGGAGCATCGTGGAGTTGGGGCTGTCCCAGTACTCGCCCTTCTCGGGGTGGACGCGGATCAGGGCGACCTCCGGGTCCGACTTGCCGTTGGGGAACCAGGTCTTGAGGCTCTCCGACCATTTGTCGTTGATGATCGCCTGATCGCGCACGATCTCGGCCTTCCCCGCCACCGAGACGTAGGTCTGGCTCGACGGGTCGGAATAGGCGAGGTTGACCTGGTTGTCCCGGCTGATCTCGGCGGTCTTGGGGCTGTGGAGCTTGGTGAAGAACCACAGGTCGCCGGCCTCGTCGGTGTCCTGGCTCCACATCGGGCGGCTGTAGAGCTTCCCGTCCGCATCGGCCGTGGTCATCATCGCGACCTTGATGTCCTTGATCAGGTCGAACAGCTTCTTCGCGCCCTCGTGGTCGCGGTGATTGTGGTCGTGCATGGGGGATGGGCTCCGTTGGTCGGTGCGATCCGGAGGTCGCCGTGGCAGCCGGCCACGGTCCGGAAATCGTCTCGACAACGGACGGGCGCCCCGATGGTTTCGGCAGGGGCGCATTCTCGGGGAGTGGCCAGGTGGCCGTTCCGCTCGCGGATGCAGGGCTTGGCGCGTCGGTAACACCGTGGCGCACTGGCGTTTGGCGGCGGCGCGGTTACATGGAACCTTGGAGCGTCGCCGGATGACACCTCGGCCGGCCGTTGCGTTGAAAGGAACCGCGCCCTTGGTCATGACCCGCGACGACGTGCTCAAGGCGCTCTCCGCCGTCACCGTCGATGCCGGCGGGACGACGCTGTCGGCCTCCGGCCGACTCTCGCAGGTCGTGGTCGATCCGACCAACCGGGTGATGTTCTCGATCCTGATCGATCCGAGCGAGGCCGAGCGCTTCGAGCCCATCCGCCGCCAGGCAGAGGGCACGGTCCTGGCGATACCGGGCGTCTCAGGTGTCTTCGCGAGCCTCACCTCCGAGCGTGGGCCGAACCAGCCCGCCTCGGCGCAGGCGCCCTCCCCGCCCGCAGCGGGCCGTGCCGCTCCGCCGCGCACGGGCCCTGCACTCCCCGGTGTCCGCCACATCGTCGCCGTCGCCTCCGGCAAGGGCGGCGTCGGCAAGTCGACGACCGCCTGCAACCTCGCCCTGGCGCTGTCCGCACAGGGTCTGAAGGTCGGCCTCCTCGACGCAGACATCTACGGCCCCTCGGTGCCGAAGCTGTTCGGGCTGTCGGGCAAGCCGCGGGTCATCGAGGAGCGGCTGCTCGCCCCCATGGACGGCTACGGCATCAAGGTGATGTCGATCGGGTTCCTGATCGAGCCCGAGACGGCGATGATCTGGCGCGGGCCGATGGTGCAGTCGGCGATCACCCAGATGCTGCGCGAAGTCGCCTGGGGCGAGCTCGACATCCTCGTCGTCGACATGCCGCCGGGCACCGGCGACGCCCAGCTCACGATGGCGCAGGCGACGCCGCTCTCGGGCGCCGTCATCGTCTCGACGCCACAGGACCTCGCTCTCATCGACGCGCGCCGCGGCGTCACCATGTTCCGCAAGGTCGCGGTGCCGATCCTCGGCGTGATCGAGAACATGGCGACCTTCGTCTGCCCGAATTGCGGCCATGCCTCGCACATCTTCGGCCATGGCGGCGCCAGGGCCGAGGCCGAGCGCCTCGGCGTGCCATTCCTCGGCGAGATCCCCCTCAACATGACGATCCGCGAGACCTCCGATGCCGGGAGGCCGGTGGTGGCGATCGATCCGGACGGCCCCCAGGCGAAGGTCTACCGGGAGATCGCCGCTCAGCTCTGGAAGAACCTCGCCGGTGCTCCCGCGAACCGCGCCGCACCGCGCATCGTGATCGAGTAGCCTCGATGCCGGTCCTCGGCGTCATCCTGGCCGGCGGGCTGTCGCGGCGGATGGGCGGAGGCGACAAGCCGCTCCTGCGTCTCGGTGGACGCACGCTGCTCGACCGCGTCCACGAGCGCTTCGCCGCGCAATGCGCGGCGGGCGTGATCCTCAACGCGAACGGCGATCCGGAGCGGTTCGCGGCGTTTCCCGGCCCGATCGTGCCCGATGGAGTGCCGGGGCATCCTGGGCCCCTCGCTGGCATCCTGGCGGCCCTCGACCATGCCGCGGAATGTCATCCGAACGTGGCCTACGTCGCGAGCGTCACGGGTGACGCGCCTTTCCTGCCCGACGATCTGGTGCAGCGCCTCGGCGACGCCGTCTCGGGCGGGCGCCTCGAGAACGATCGCACGATCGCGGTCGCATCCTCGGGCGGCCGGCAGCATTTCACGATGGCGTTGTGGTCGCTGGCGTTGCGAAACGACCTGAGGGCGGCGCTCGTCGAGCGCGACGAGCGCCGGGTCGGTGCCTATCTGGCCCGGCACGGCGCGGTCGCGGTGGAGTGGGCGGCCGCGCCGATCGACCCGTTCCTCAACGTCAACACCCCCGAGGAGCTGGAGGCTGCCGAAGCGCTGCTGCTGTCGCGGGAAGGCTAGCCGGGGCACCGGAAACCGGTCGTCAGGCGGGCGGGAGGTTGCCCAAGGCGCCGCGGCGGCGCCAGCGAGGATAGAGGATGCCGATGGCGAGCCCGCTCAGCACCAGGAGCGCCGCCCCGATCTTCCAGAGCGGCAGTGGTTCACCGAACCAGAACGCGGACGCCGCCAGGCCGATCACCGGTACCAGAAGCGAGATCGGCGTGATCAGGGCGGTAGGATGGCGCGCCAGCAGCCACCCCCAGATGGCGTAGCCGAACATCACGTTGCCGACCGACTGCCAGAGGACGGCGCCCCAGGTGACGGCGTCCGCGCGAAGGAGGCCGTCGCGGATGGCGTCCCAGCCCTCGATCGCGACGGACAGCGCGAGAAGCGGCGGCGTGGAGAACAGGCCGGCCCAGACCACGTAGGACAGCATGTTCGGGGCGCCGCTGCGCTTGGCGACGATGTTGCCGCCGGCCCAGCCCATGGCGGCGAAGGTCACGAGTGCCAACCCGAGCGGCGTCGTGGTCGTATCCGTATGGAGGGCGATGATTCCGATTCCGGTGGCCGCCAGGGCCAGGGCCGCCCATTGGTAGCCCCGGACCCGCTCGCCCATCATCGCGACGGAGAGGCCGATGGTGAAGAAGACCTGAACCTGGATCACCAGCGAGGCGAGACCCGGCGAGATGTCGCCGCGCAGCGCGACGAAGAGCACGCCGAACTGCCCGACACCGATCAGGAGGCCGTAGGCGGCCAGATTCTGCCAGGGCACGCGCGGGCGCGGCAGCAGGAAGACGGCAGGAATGGCCGCGAAGAGGAACCGCAGGGCCGCGAACAGCAGCGGCGGCAGGTGATCCAGCCCGATCCGGATCACCACGAAATTAGTGCCCCACACCGCCACCACCGCGAAGGCGAGGAGGAGGTCGCGAAGGGGAAGCGTCGCGGCGAGCATCGGGTCGCTTTCACAGGTCGCCGGAACACGAAAGGCTCAGGCCCGCCACCGGGCCGGAACGAAAGGGAGCGCCCGAGCCGTGCACGGACGCTCCCCGACCGAGGTCTCGATGCTGGCTCAGGCGGTCCCGACCGTCACCTTCACGATCTTGTCCGGCGAGCGCGGCGGCTCGCCCTTGTTGAGGGTGTCGACCACGTCCATCCCCTCCACGACCTTGCCCCAGACCGTATATTGCTTGTCGAGGAAGCGCGCGTCGTTGAAGCAGATGAAGAACTGCGAGTTGGCCGAGTGCGGGAAGTTCGTCCGCGCCATCGAGCAGGTGCCTCGCACGTGCGGCTCGGCGTTGAACTCGGAGTTCAGGTCGGGTAGCTCCGAGCCCCCCGAGCCGGTGCCGGTCGGGTCGCCAGTCTGGGCCATGAAGCCGTCGATGACACGGTGGAACGGCACGCCGTCATAGAAGCCCTGCGCGGCCAGCGTCTTCAGGCGCTCGACGTGGTTGGGGGCGAGGTCCGGCCGAAGGCCGATCACGACGCGGCCCTTGGTGGTCTCGAGGGTGAGGGTCTCGGTATCAGCCATGGTCAAACTCCCTGTCCTTTAGGACCTTCATAGATGAAACGGAGCGCGATGGGGCGCCCCGCGATGGCGCCGCCGAGCCCCGGCGTGATCCCGGCCGGGGTGCAGCGGCGGATGGCGTCGCGGGCGGCGTCGGCGAGCAGTTGGAACGCCTTGCTGTCCGTCGGCTGCGTGGCGAAGGTGATGCGCGGCTCGCCGATGACCGAGCCGTCCCGGCGCAGGGCGAAGCGGGCGGTGACTTCCGTGCGCTCCAGCCGCGCGAGTCCCGCTGGCGATCTCCAGCAGGCCGCCAGCCTGGTATAGAGAGCCCGCAGGGTTTCGATGGGCCTGCCGTCGTCCTGTTCGGCCGGAACCTGAACGGTGCCGCGCAGGGTCGTCGGCAGGGATAGCGGCGGACCCAGCCCGTAGGGAGCGGCGGTCGGACCCGTCGTCCCGAGGCCGATCAGGGCGCCGGCGAGGAGGATGGACGCGATGGACCGCCCTCCGTGGCCGTCAGGATCCGCCATGCCGCGGCCCTCGCGCTACTTCGCCCCTTGAGCGAGCTTCATCGTCACGATCTTGTCGGGGTTCTGCACCGCACCACCGGGCGCGCCGGGCGCGGCCTTCTTGATCTTGTCGACGACGTCCATCCCCGAGGTCACAACGCCGACCACGGTATACTGGCCGTCCAGGAACGAAGCGTCGCCGAGGCAGATGAAGAACTGGGAATTCGCGGAGTTCGGCGAGCCCGAGCGGGCCATGCCGACCGTGCCGCGCTTGAACGGGGCCTGGGAGAACTCGGCCGGGATATTGGGCAGTTTCGAACCGCCGGTGCCGTTGCCGGCCGGATCGCCGGTCTGGGCCATGAAGCCGTCCATCACGCGGTGGAACTTGAGGCCGTCGTAGAAGCCCTGGCGGATCAGCGTCTTGAGCTGCGCCGCGTGCTTGGGCGCGATCTCGGGGCGCAGTTCGATGGTGACGCGGCCATCCTTGGTCTCGAGATAGACCGTGTTGTCCTCCGCCGCGAAGGCAGCCGGCACGGTGCCGAGATACGATGCGATCACGAGGGCTGCAACGGCGACGCGGCGCGTCAGAGAGGTGCGGGACATCATGGGCAGGCGTTCTCCGGGGATGGTGTCGGGCGGGTGATTCAGGCTTTGCGGAAGCGGGCGGCGAGGCGCTCCGCGACCGCCGCGGGGACGAAGGGGGCGACGTCGCCGCCCATCGCCGCGATCTGGCGCACGAGGGTGGCGGTGATCGGCCGGACGCCGGTGGAGGCCGGCAGGAACACGGTCTGCACCTCGGGCGCCATGGTGCCGTTCATGCCCGCGAGCTGCATCTCGTAGTCGAGATCGGTGCCGTCGCGCAGCCCCCTGATGAACAGGGTCGCCCGATGGCGGCGGGCGGCCGTGACCGCGAGGTCGTCGAAGGAGGTGATCTCGAGCCGGGTGCCCTCCGCATCGGCGAGCGGCGAGCACGTCGCCTGCAGAAGCTCGGCCCGCTCGTCGGGCGAGAACAGCGGAGCCTTGCCCGGATGAACGCCGATGGCGATCACGAGGTGCTGCACGAGTCGGCAGGCCTGACGGACGACGTCGAGGTGACCGTTCGTGACCGGGTCGAAGGACCCAGCATAGAGCGCGGTGCGGATCATCGTGAGGCGGCGTAGAGCATTTCGCCCGGAAACGAAACCTCGCCGCCGCCGATCATCCGTAAGGGTGCCGAGTTCGAACGAAAACGGCCGCCCCATTGAGGAACGGCCGCGCGTTTGTGCTGTGCCGGCCTACGCCGAGGCGCAGACCGGCACGGGATCCTTTCATGGGATCCTAGTACGAGCCGAACTTGTAGTTCAGGCCAGCGCGGGCGATGCTGCCCTCGGTGGAGAAGCGCGAGTTGTAGCCGAGGCCCGGCTGAACCGGCAGCGAGCCGGTATTCGCCACGAGGAGCGTGCGGGCGCCGAGATCGTAGCGCAGGTATTCGGCCTTGATCGTCACGGCGCTGGACTTGAAGAAGTTCAGGAAGGAATCGGTCGGGAGGGCGTACTCGATGCCGCCGCCGTAGACGTAGCCGGTCTCCATGGTGGAGCGCGAACCGGCATAAGCCACCGGGGCATTGGTCTGGAACGCCACGCTGCTGGTCACGTCGCCGTAGGCGAAGCCGCCGGTGCCGTAGAACAGGACGCGATCGAAGGCGTAGCCGACCCGGCCGCGAACCGTGCCGAGATAGGAGAGCTCGGAGCGGAAGGTGTTGGTCAGTGTCGAGAGAGGAAGCGCGCGCGGGACCGAGTTCACGCTGGTGGCCTGGAGATCGGTGTACTGCGCATCGGCTTCAATACCGACCACCAAGCCGCTGCCCGGGGTGAACTGGTAGTTGTATCCGATCTGACCGCCGCCGGTGAAGCCTTCCTGCTTCACGTCGATGGTGCCAGGGCGCAGGTTGTTGATCACGTTGTTCTGAAGGTTGGCGCCGTTCGGGCTGCCCAGGTTGTTGATGCCCGTCGTGCGAACGCGGTCGTTTTCGCTGAACGCGTATCCGGCGTTGATACCGAAGTAGGCGCCCGTCCAGGTGAAGACCGGGACCGGAACGAAGACCGGCGGAGCCGCGCGGCGCGGAAGGTCGGCGGCGGCGGCGGTGCCGGCCATCAGGGCCAGAGAGGCGCCGGCGAGGAAGATCTTCTTGAGCACGGGGGCAGTCCTTCGGAGAGGCTGTTTCACTGCCAGCAGACTTAGCCGTTCCGCGCCCCGGCGCCTATGACTTCACAGCAACACCCAACCGAAGGATGAGTTTCGCACGATTCATTTTTGCACACGTTTGAAAGAACTTCGTCATCCCCCAGGCGGCGATTTCCGTCCGCCTGCGGGATCGATCCGACCGGTCAGACAGCCTCGTCGCCGGTCTCGTCCTCGCCCTCGATATGCTCTACCGAAACCACGCGCTCGGTCTTCTCGGTGTTGAACACCGTGACCCCCTGCGAGGCGCGGCCGACGATGCGGATGTCGTCCACGGGCACGCGGATGAGCTGGCCCGCATCGGTGACCAGCATGATCTGGTCGGAGGGCTGCACCGGGAAGGACGCCACGAGGCTGCCGTTGCGGGGGTTCACCCGCATGGCGGCGATGCCCTTCCCACCGCGTCCCGAGGTCCGGTACTCGAAGGAGGAGCTGCGCTTGCCGAAGCCGCGCTCCGACAGGGTGAGCACGAATTGCTGGGCCGCGCCCATCTCGGCGTAGCGCTCCTGGGAGAGGAGCGGCGCATCGCTGGCGACCTCCTCGGAATCGGCATCGCCGCCTTCGGCGGTGGTGTCGCCGATCACGGCCCGCTGCATCTTGAGGAAGGCGACCCGCTCCTCGGGCGAGGCGTCGAAGCTGTTGAGGATCGTCATCGAGATGACGCGATCGTCCTTGGCCAGGGAGATGCCGCGCACGCCGGTGGAATCGCGGCCCTTGAAGACGCGAACGTCCTCGATGGCGAAGCGGATGCACTGACCGTCCTTGGTGGTGAGCAGCACGTTCTGGTCGGCGCGGCAGATCTCGACATGAACGATGTGGTCGCCCTCATCGAGCTTCATCGCGATCTTGCCGGCGCGGTTCACCTGCACGAAGTCGGAGAGCTTGTTGCGCCTCACGCCGCCCGATGCGGTGGCGAACATCACGTCCAGCGTCTCCCAGGAGGCCTCGTCCTCGGGCAGCGGCATGATCGTGGTGACGCGCTCGGTGCCCGCATCCATCGCCAGGATGTTGACGAGCGCCTTGCCGCGCGCCGTCGGCGCCGCCATCGGCAGGCGCCAGACCTTCTCCTTGTAGACCTGGCCCATGTTGGTGAAGAACAAGACCGGCGTGTGGGTGCTGGCCACGAACAGCCGCGTGACGAAATCCTCGTCGCGGGTCGACATGCCGGACCGGCCCTTGCCGCCGCGATGCTGCGCCCGGTAGGTCGAGAGCGGCACCCGCTTGACGTAGCCGGCGTGGGACACGGTGACGACCATGTCCTCGCGCTGGATCAGGTCCTCGTCCTCGACGTTCGAATCCCAGTCGAGGATCACGGTCCGGCGAGGCGTCGCGAAGGATTCCCGCACCTCGGCGAGCTCGTCCTTGACGATGGTCATGATGCGCAGGCGCGAGCGCAGGATGTCGAGATAGTCGGCGATCTCGTCGGCGAGCTTCTTCAGCTCGTCGCCGATCTCGTCGCGGCCGAGCGCGGTGAGGCGCTGCAGGCGCAGGTCGAGGATCGCGCGGGCCTGCACCTCGGAGAGGCGGTATGAGCCGTCGGCATTGACCCGGTGGCGGGGGTCGTCGACGAGGGCGATCAGCGGTGCGATGTCGTGGGCCGGCCAGTCGCGGCCCATCAGGGCCTCGCGGGCGGTGTTGGGGTCGGGCGAGGTCCGGATCAGGCGGATCACCTCGTCGATGTTGGCGACCGCGATGGCCAGCCCGCACAAGACGTGCGCCCGCTCGCGCGCCTTGTTCAGCATGAACTTGGTGCGGCGGGAGACGACCTCCTCGCGGAAGTCGACGAAGGCCTGGAGGAGGTCCTTCAGGTTCATCAATTCGGGGCGGCCGCCGTTGAGCGCCACCATGTTGCAGCCGAACGACGATTGCAGAGGCGTGAAGCGGTAGAGCTGGTTCAGGACGACGTCCGCCATGGCGTCGCGCTTGATCTCGACGACGATGCGCATGCCGTCGCGGTCGGATTCGTCGCGCAGGTCCGAGATGCCCTCGACGCGCTTCTCCTTCACCAGCTCGGCGATCTTCTCCATCAGCGTCGCCTTGTTCACCTGATACGGGATCTCGGTGAAGATCAGCGCCTCGCGCTCCTTGCGCAGCTCCTCGACGTGGGACTTCGCCCGCATGATGATCGAGCCGCGCCCCGTGGCGTAGGCTTGACGCGTGCCGGCGCGCCCCAGGATCGAGCCGCCGGTGGGGAAGTCGGGACCGGGCACGATCTCGGTAAGCCCCTCGATGTCGATGGCCGGATCGTCGATCAGCGCGACGCAGGCGTCGATGAGCTCTCCCAGGTTGTGGGGCGGGATGTTGGTCGCCATCCCGACCGCGATACCGCCAGCGCCGTTGGCCAGCAGGTTGGGGAAGCGGGCCGGGAGGACCTTCGGCTCCTCGCGCGACTCGTCGTAGTTCGGCTGGAAGTCGACGGTGTTCTTGTCGATGTCGGCCAGAAGCGCGTTGGCGGGCTTGGCCAGACGCGATTCGGTGTAGCGCATGGCGGCGGGCGGATCGCCGTCGACGGAGCCGAAATTGCCCTGCCCGTCGATGAGCATCAGGCGCATCGAGAAATCTTGCGCCATGCGGACGAGGGCGTCGTAGATCGATTGGTCGCCGTGCGGATGGTAGAGGCCGATGACGTCGCCGACGATGCGGGCCGACTTGACGTATTTGCGCTCGGGCAGGTGCCCGCTCTCGTAGGCCGAGAACAGGATGCGGCGGTGCACCGGCTTCAGGCCGTCGCGCGCATCGGGCAGGGCGCGGCTCACGATCACGCTCATGGCGTAATCGAGATAGGAGCGCTTCATCTCGTCGGTGATGGAAACGGGGCGGATGTCGCTGGCGGGCGGCGGCGTGCCTGAACCCGGAATGTCGTTCTCTGCCAAGGTTTTGGATCTCTACTTGAAACTGGCCCGATGCCGCGTCGCCATCGGCCATCGCCGGTCTGGCGGACACGCGTCTCGCTAAGGCGAGCCGCGATGGTCTAAGCGTGCCATCGGATGCCGACCGCACGCCCCGTCGTCGTCCATTGCTATACGCCATCGGGCAGCGTCACGCCACCGCTACGTCACCCCCGGTCTCGACGGCAAAGGCGATGCGGGCCATGGACTTACCGCCGATCCCGTTCGTCGCGAGTTAGACCCGATCCTGCTCGGTCAGAAGTACCAGGCCGCGACCGCCGTCAGGCGCGCCTCGCGGCTGAAGACCGGGATGGCGACGAGCGTCGCCAGATCGGCTTTGACTAGGCTCGCCGAGATCACCGACGGCTCGTGCGTGAAGTCTGTGGTGATCACCGGCAAGCCCGTGAGCAGGATGCGGCCGATGGTGCCGTCCTCCCGGGCGAGGCTCAACGGGCCGTAGGCGGCGGCGACGTCGCCCTCCACCTCGCAGAGCCCGGCCTCGTAGGTCAGGTGCTCCCCGTCGGCTTCCGCCTTCCAGACCTCGAACCGCCGGGCGATGGGGGTGCCGAGCGCCGACAGGAAGGTCATCACCCAGTCGCGATAGCGATCGCCGTGGCAGGGCATGCCGAAGGCCGTGGTGCGGCCGATCTTGAGCGCCTCCGCCTTGCGCAGGAACCGGTGCGACCCGTAGGGCTCCCTGACCACGATGGGCCGGTCGCGCTCCCAGACCTCGCCAGGAAGCCCCTGCCCCTTGCCGAACTGGATGGCCTTCGAGTTCCGCTCGAAGAATTCGGCGTTGCCATAGTAGCCGTCCTGCACCTCCATGGCGCTCGACAGGGTCGGGTCGTTGCTCCAGACCTCGATGGCGCCGACCTTGTCGGCATCGTCGGCGCAGAAGAACGTCACCACCGCGCGCAGGACATCGCCGGCGAAGATCGGCAGCGCGAGGCCGCAGGTCAGGCCCGCGTCAGCGGCCGCAGCACCGCGCAGGAAGTACGAGTTCTGCAGGTCTTTCAGGACGACGGGGCGTCGCGTCGCCCAGGCCCGGCCCGGCAATCCCTCGCCATAGCCGAACACGGTCTGGTGGCTCTGTGCATGGAAACCATCGAGGCCGCCGTAGCTGCCGCTGCCGAATTCCAGCACCGTCGCGTCCTTCGAGGGAACCCAGACCTCGGTCACACGGATGAAAGATGCCATCGGATCGTTGCTCTCCCTTGGCCTGTACTGTTGGCCAGCTTCCAAGCAAGTTGCGAGCCGAGCAAGGAATCAGACGTGCCAGTCCACGGCCTCGGCCGACGCTTCGAGGAGGAAGACCTTGGTCGGCCCGATGCCCTTGAGGGCGACCTCGGTCAGGCTGCGGATCGCGAAGCGCTCGCGGAGGCGCCAATAGGCTGATTCCGAGATGAGGACGCCGCCCGGCGCGGCGGTGTTCTCAAGCCGGCTCGCAACGTTGACGGCCTCGCCCCAGCAATCGTAGGCCGGCCGCTTCGTGCCGATCACGCCCGCGACGACCGGCCCGACATGAAGGCCGACCCGGATGCTGATCGGAATGTCGAGGTCGGTCGAGAGCCGGGACACGCAGCCCTGCAGCGCCAACGCGAAGTTCGCCGCATCTTCGGCGTGGTTCGCGCTGCCCGCGGAGAGGCCGCCCACCGCCATGTAGGCGTCGCCGATCGTCTTGATGCGGTCGATCCCGTGCCGCTCGGCCTCGGCGTCGAAGCTGGAGAACAGACGGTTCAGCACTTCGATGATCTGGCGCGGGCTCATCCGGCGCGACAGTTCGGTGAACCCCACGAGATCGGCGAAGACGATGCTGACCTCCCCATGCGCATCCGCGATGATCGTTTCCCCGGCCTGGATGCGCCGGACGATCTCTTCTGGCAGCATCGAGTGAAGCAGATCCTCGACCCGCTGGCGCGACGTCCGAAGCTGTCGTTCGGTGCGAAATTGCAGGCGCGCCGCCCGCTCGCGGGTCACCGCAGAGAACAGGCCGAGGCTCACCGCCGCCCCGATGCACATGCTATTGAGGAAGAACAGGCCAGGTCGGCCGCCGGTGGCGAACAGGATCTCGCAAACGGCGAACGAGCCCCAGGACATGAGGCAGAACGCCAGCAGGTACAGGATGCGCATCTGCAGGAGCGAGAATACGAACAGGATGATGACGATCAATCCTGCGGCGCCGAAGTCGAACCCGTTGGTGAGCACGACGCAGATGATCGACAGGCCGATGCTCGGAACGGTGGTGTAGACGAGAAGGATGGTCTCGAGACGTTCACGGACGAAGTCGAGGTTCAGCGAGGCGGCGCCGGCCCACAGGACGCAGACGACGATGAACGCCCGGATCGCATGCGCGACGTCGGCATGGACCGGATCGACAATCCGGTCCCACAAGAAGAACACATAGTAGACGAAGCCGCCGAGGATCATGGCGGCCTGGAGATACCGCCAGCGCGCCGTGACGAACTCGTTCCGGAACGCCCGCTCCTCGCTCCGGTCGCCGAAGCGGAGGCCGACTTGCGTGAGCCAGCGCATCGAACCCCTCGGTCCCTTGCACGCCCGGAGGCGGACGCTCCTACCTCTTCGCCAGTGGAGCGAGCCGGCGCCCAGGCGGCGCCGGTTCGTCTCACCGTGACGATGCTGCTTCCTAGAACGGGATGTCGTCGTCGAGATCGTAGTTCGGCTTCGTACCGCCGCCGCTCGCGCCGCCCGAGGGTTTCCGGTCTCCGCCTCCGGAGGCGCGGCCCCCGCCGAAGTCGCCGCCCCGGTCACCACCGCGGTCCGAACCGCCCCGTCCGCCGAAATCGCCGCCGCGGCTGATCTGGCCGCCACCCTCTTCGTCGACGCCCATCTCGCCCCCGCCGCGTCCGTCGAGAAGGGTCAACTCACCGCGGAAACGCTGCAGAACGACCTCGGTCGTGTACTTCTCGACCCCTGACTGGTCGGCCCATTTGCGGGTCTGGAGCTGGCCCTCGATGTAGACCTTCGAACCCTTGCGCAGGTACTGCTCGGCGACGCGGGCAAGGTTCTCGTTGTAGATCACCACCGAGTGCCACTCGGTCTTCTCCTTGCGCTCGCCGGACATCTTGTCCTTCCAGGACTCAGACGTCGCGATGCGCAGGTTGACCACTGGGTCGCCTGAGGCGAGCCGTCGCGTCTCGGGATCGCGCCCGAGATTGCCCACCAAGATCACCTTGTTGACGCTGCCGGCCATGACATTCTCTCCTACCGATCGATCTCACTGGCGGTGATGCAGCTTCGAGGCCCGTCGTCCCGTCCACCACCGCGGCCCCTGTCTTGAGCCTTCATCGCACCGGGGACAATCAGCCGGCACTTGGTTGTCCAACGCGCACCGTCGATATCCCCGACGATTTTGTTCTACATATGTTCTCATTTTCGATCAAGGGAGAACTCCCATTCCTGATCGTATCGCCGTCTGGATGACGCCGTACTAGACGTGCGGCCGCCGGGCTTTCCGAGGGCGAAACCACTGAACCGGCTGCCACGGGACGGTTGGCACGATGCTTCGAGCGGCCGATGCTGTGTCATAGGCCGGAGATTGGGCGATGGAACGCAGAGTGAGCCTCTTCCGGAATGTTCGGAGACAGGCCGTGCGCATTCCGCGAGATTTCGAGCTGCCCGGGCGCACGGCGATCATCCGTCGAGAGGGTAACCGGCTGATCCTCGAGGCCGCGCCGGCAGACTCGCTGCTGAGCGCCCTCGAAGGCCTGCCGCCCCTGCCGGCCGAGGACTGGTTCGACGTGATCGCGGAACTGCCGATCGAGCCCGTCGATCTGTGAGGCGATATCTGCTGGACACCAACATCGTGTCACATCTCAACACCGATCGCGGCGAAAGCCGGGTTCTCGCGCGGATTGCAGAAGTCGGAGAGGACCGCGTCTGCACGAGCATCATCGTCGCGGCGGAGATCCGCTACGGCGTCGCCATGAAGGGGTCGGCTCGGTTGCGCGACGCGGCCGACCGGGTTCTCACCCGGCTTGCCATCCTTCCCGTCGAAATGCCCGTCGACGATTCCCATGGGACCGTTCGATCGGATCGCGAACGGCGTGGCTTGATGATCGGGCCGAACGACCTGCTGATCGCATCGCAGTGCCTGTCGCTTGGCCTGATCCTGGTGACGAACAACACGAGGGAGTTCGCGCGTGTCGCGGGCCTCGCGGTGGAAGACTGGCTCAGCTGATCCCGCCGGAATGCCACGGTTCGAGGATTCGCTACGACACACTGACCAGCAGCTTGCCGAAGTTGCGTCCCTTCAGCAGTCCGACGAAGGCCTCCGGCGCCTTCTCCAGCCCCTCGACGATGTCCTCGCGGTGCTTGACGCGTCCCTCTTCGAGCCATCCGCCGACCTCCGTGAGGAAGGCGGATTCCTGGTCGGCGAAGTCCCACACGATGAATCCCTGGATGTGCAGGCGCTTCGTGAGCACGGCCCGCATCAGGAGCGGAGAGCGGTCGGGTCCCGGCGGCAGGTCGGTGAGGCTGTAGCCTGAGACGAGCCCGCAGACGGGGATGCGTGCGAAGTCGTTGAGGAGCGGCAGCACGGCATCGAAGACCGCGCCGCCGACATTCTCGAAATAGACGTCGATGCCGTCCGGGCAGGCGGCCGCCAGAGCGCCCGGCAGATCTGGGCCGCGGTGGTCGATGGCCGCGGCGAAACCCAGTTCATCGCGGAGGAAGGCGCATTTCTCCGGTCCGCCGGCGATGCCGACGGCGCGTGCACCCTTGAGCTTGGCGATCTGACCGACCAGGGAGCCGACCGGGCCGGTCGCGGCGGCAACGACGACGGTCTCGCCGGCTTTGGGACGACCGATATTGAGGAGCCCGGTATAGGCGGTCATGCCCGGCATCCCGAGGATGCCGAGCGCCGTGGTCATGGGGGCGGCCGCCGGATCGAGCCGGCGCAGGCCCTTGCCGTCCGAGACCGAATAGTCCTGCCAGCCCCCGAATGCGGTGACCACGCTGCCGGGCTGAAAATCGGGGTTCTGCGAGGCCACAACCTCGCTCACGGTGCCGCCCACCATGGTCTCGCCGATTTCGACCGGCTTGGCGTAGGATTTCGTCGCGCTCATCCGCCCGCGCATGTAGGGGTCGAGGGAGAGATAGCGGTTGCGCAGCAGAACCTCGCCGGCCTTCGGGGTCGGCGCCCGCGCCTCTTCCATGCGGAAATGCGCCGGGGTCGGCTCCCCGTGGGGACGGGAGGCGAGGACGATGCGGCGGTTGACGTCGGCCATGGATACCTTTCGAAGGATGGACACCTTTCGGGGAATGGGCACTTTCGCAGATCGTGTACGTTCACCACTTGGAAAACGGCATGGGAGCGGGATCGATCCGGACGCGGGGTCTGATCGACCGGATCTCGGAGCAGTTCATGGCGCGAAAGCGGATGGCGGTGGGCGTTGCCGTCGTGGCGACCGGCCTGACCGGGATCGTGGCGCTGGCTGCCGAGCGCGATCCGCTCTCGCGGTATCGCTGGACCTCGCGCATCCTGGTGATCTCGGCGCCGAGCGCCTCCGACTCTTCGGCGCAGGCACAAAGAGTCATCGCCGCGGCAGCCGGATCCGGCATGGGCGAGCGCGACCTCGTCACGGTGGAAGCCTACGGAGACGATGCGCCGGCCACGGCGCTGCGGCGCAAGCTCGATCTTCCCGGCCTTACGTTCCGGGCCGTACTCATCGGTAAGGACGGCGGAGCCAAGCTCGTTTCTGCCGAACCGATTCCCGCATCGACCCTGTTCTCGACGATCGATGCGATGCCGATGCGCCGTGACGAGATGCGGCGCTGAATGAAGAAGTGGTCGCAAGAGGGGCCGCTTTTGGCGGCCCCTCCGTCGTCACGAGTGGTCAGCCGATCAGTAGCAGCGCTCGACCAGAACCCGGCGATAGCCGTACGGGGTCCAGCGTGTCCGCGGGACCGTGTAGCATTCACCGCCATAGCTGACGGGTGCGTAGCCGTAGCCGCCATAAGCAACGGGGGAATAGCCGTAGCCGTAGCCCGGATAGTAACCACCACCGTACAGACCGCCAGCTGCCAAGCCGAGACCAAGGCCGAGGCCGACCGCGCCGATACCGTAGCCGCGGCCATAGCCACGACCGCCGTAGAAGCCGCGACCGCCATAGAAGCCGCCGCGATAGCCACCGAACCCAGCACCGCGGAAACCACCGCCACCAAAGCCGTGCCCGCCAAAGCCGCCGCCCCGGAAGCCATATCCGCGGGCATCGGCCGTGTCCGGTATCATCGTCAGAGCGCCGACGATCACGGCGGAAGCGAGAAGAACTCGTTTCATCACATCATCTCCGAAAGACGTCCCGTCCCCCAACCGCTGAAACGCATGGTTCTCGGTAACGGTTCATGCATCATTTCGACCCAGCGTGTCGCGTGATCCTGCGACGGACGTGGCTTCCGGCCCGCCTCACGAGCCAAAGCGGGGGCGGTGGAGTCCCGATGCGATTGAGCGCGAGCGGCAGCCTTGCTATCGGGACATGGCCCGGCGGGAACGGGTGCCTCGGATTCGAATCCGGCGGCGCCCGACCCGTGCTGGCCGGAAACGTGAGCGCAGGACCTCGCCGATGATCCGACCAAGGCGCCAGAGCACGGGGGAATCGTTCTCCATGGCGATACGGTCCGTCGCCCCGAGGGATCGCCTCGCCCGAAGGCTCGTGCTCGTGGGGGCATGCGCGCTCGGCCTCACGATGGCGTCCCGAGGCGCCAAGGCGGCCACGCCCTGTCGGCCGGTCCAGTCCGCGGGCGAGACCTTCACGGTCTGCACGGTGGACCTGAAGCGCGAGCGGGTGCGGCTGTTCTGGCTCGGCTCCGACGGCCTGCCCTACTCCTCGCTGTCGAGTCTGGCCGCCAAGCAGGGGCCGCAGCTCGGCTTTGCGATGAATGCCGGGATGTACGACACCGGCCAGGCTCCGGTCGGGCTCTATGTCGAGGAGGGCCGCGAGATGAAGGCCGTCTCGACCGCCAACGGCCCCGGCAACTTCCACCTGAAGCCCAACGGCATCTTCTACGTGAAGGGCGACCGCGCCGGCGTCGTCGAGACGGGTCGCTACCTCAAGGCCAACCCGAAGCCCGATTTCGCCACGCAGTCGGGCCCGATGCTGGTGGTGGACGGCAAGGTCCACCCCAAGATTTCCGCCGACGGCCCGAGCCAGAAGATCCGCAACGGCGTCGGCGTACGCGACGACGGCCGCACTGCGGTCTTCGCGATCTCGGAGCGCCCGGTGACCTTCGGGGCCTTCGCGCGCCTGTTCAAGGACGACCTCGGCTGCCGCAACGCCCTGTTCCTCGACGGAAGCGTATCGAGCCTCTACGCGCCGAGCCTCGGCCGCTCCGACCTCAGCCGGCCGCTCGGGCCGATGGTGGGGGCGGTGGCGCGGTGATCAGCGCTGGCCGTGCTGCGTGTCCTTGAACAGCGCCTTGAACTCCCGCGGCTGGCAGCGCCAGTACTGCTTCGGCGCGCGCACCTGCGCCCCGAGTTCGGCCGCGGCGTGCCAGGGCCAGCGCGGATCGTAGAGCAGAGCGCGCGCCAGCGAGACCGCGTCGGCCCTGCCCTCAGCGAGGACGGCCTCGGCCTGGGCGGGCTCGGTGATCAGCCCGACCGCGATCGTCGTGAGCCCGGTCTCGGCCTTGATGCGCTCGGCGAAGGGCACCTGGTAGCCCGGCGAGAGCACGATCTTCTGCTCGGTGGAGAGACCACCGGTGGAGACGTGGATCGCCGCCGTGCCACGGCGCTTGAGCGCGTGGGCCAGCTCGACGGTCTCATCGAGGCTCCAACCATCCTCGACCCAATCGGTGGCCGACACCCGCATCCAGACCGGTTTGCCGGCGGGAACCGCCTCCCGGACCGCCTCGAAACATTCGAGCGGGAAACGCATGCGGTTCTGCAGGCTCCCGCCATACTCGTCCGTGCGCCGATTCGAGAGCGGCGACAGGAACTGGTGCAGGAGGTAACCATGCGCCCCATGCAGCTCGAACCCGTCGATGCCGATGCTGAGCGCCCGGCGCGCGGTGGCGACGAAGCCGTCGCGGATGCGCTTCAAACCCTCGGCGTCCAGCGCATGCGGCGGCACCTCGCCGTCGCCGTGGGCGACAGCTGATGGGGCCTCCGTGCGCCAGCCGTCGGGAGCGTCCGGGGCGATCTGGGCGCCGCCGTCCCAGGGTGCCTGGCTCGAGGCCTTGCGGCCGGCATGGTTGATCTGGATCGCGATCGGGATCGGCGCGTAGCCGCGCACCGCGTCGAGGACACGCCCGAGTGCCCGCTCGGTCTCGTCGGAATAGAGCCCGAGATCGGTGGGCGAGATCCGACCCTCCGGTGACACCGCCGTCGCTTCCAGCGTGAGAAGCCCGGCCCCCGACATGGCCATCGCGCCGAGATGCATCAGGTGCCAGTCCCCGGCCTGACCGGCATGGGCCGAGTACTGGCACATCGGCGCCACGATGATGCGGTTGTCGAGGGTGAGATCGTCGAGGCGGAGGGGTTCGAACAGGCGAGCGGTCATGCGTGTCTCCGGTGAGGGCCGGCGGCTTAGATGGCGCAGGTGGCCGGCCGACGCCAGCGCGACGCACTCATGCCCCGATCCCCCTCTCCTTCAGGCTCTCCCCGATCTCGTCGAGGACGATCGCATCGTCGATCGTCGGCGGCATGGTCCAGGCCTCGCCGTCGGCGATCTTCTTCATGGTGCCGCGAAGGATCTTGCCCGAGCGCGTCTTGGGCAGCCGGGCCACGGTCAACGCGAGCTTGAACGTGGCGACCGGGCCGATGCGCTCGCGCACCAGGGCCACCAGTTCGCGCTCGATCTCGGCGGTGTCGCGGGCGACCCCCGATTTCAGAACCACGAAGCCGCACGGCTGCTCGCCCTTCAGCGCGTCGCGGATGCCGATGACGGCGCATTCGGCCACATCCGGGTGGGCCGCCAGCACCGCCTCCATGCCCCCCGTCGAGAGCCGATGACCGGCGACGTTGATGATGTCGTCGGTGCGCCCGAGCACGGTGACGTAGCCGTCCGCATCCACCACACCGGCATCCGAGGTGTCGTAGTAGCCCGGGAAGGTGGTGAGGTAGCTCTGATGGAAGCGTTCGTCGGAGCCCCAGAGGGTCGGCAGGCAGCCGGGCGGCAGGGGGAGCTTGAGGGCGATCGTGCCCATCGTGTCGGCGGGGACCGGCTTGCCGGCCTCGTCGAGGACGTGGAGGTCGTAGCCCGGCATCGGCATGCAGGTGCTGCCGTGCTTGACCGGCAGTTGGCCGATCCCCACCGGGTTGCCGGCAATGGCCCACCCGGTCTCGGTCTGCCACCAATGGTCGATCACCGGGCGATCGAGTGCCCGCTCGGCCCAGGCAACGGAATCCGGGTCGGCGCGCTCGCCGGCGAGGAACAGGGTGCGAAAGCCCGAGAGATCGTAGCCGCTCACCAACTCGGCCCGCGGGTCCTCCTTCTTCACGGCGCGCAGGGCCGTCGGGGCCGTGAACAGGCAGGCGATGCCGTACTCTGAGATCAGCCGCCAGAACGCCCCGGCATCGGGGGTGCCCACCGGCTTGCCCTCGTAGAGGACGGTGGTGCAGCCGTGCAGGAGCGGCGCGTAGACGATGTAGGAATGGCCGACCACCCAGCCGACGTCGGAGGCGCAGAGATACACCTCGCCGGGCCGCACGTCGTAGAGGTTGGGCATCGACCAGCTCAGCGCGACGCAATAGCCGCCGGTATCGCGCACGACACCCTTGGGCTTCCCCGTCGTCCCGGAGGTGTAGAGGATGTAGAGCGGGTCGGTGGCGGCCACCGCGACGCATGCGGCCTCGCGTCCGGCGGCCGTGGCCTCCGCGACCGCCTGCGCCCAGTCGCGGTCTCGTCCGGGGACGAGGTCGGCTTCGAGCTGGGGCCGCTGCAGGATCAGGCAGGCATCGGGTTTGTGCGCCGAGCCCGCGATCGCCGCGTCGAGGAGCGGCTTGTAGGGCACGATACGGGTCGGCTCGATGCCGCAGGAGGCCGCGAGGACGACCTTCGGCGTCGCATCCTCAATCCGCAGGCTGAGTTCGTTGGCGGCAAACCCGCCGAACACCACCGAATGCACCGCCCCGAGCCGCGCGCAGGCGAGCATCGCGAACAGGGCCTCGGGCACCATCGGCATGTAGATCACGACACGGTCGCCGCGGCCCACCCCGACATCCGCGAGCACGCCGGCCAGCGTCGCCACCGCGTCGCGCAAGGCGCCATAGGTGATTCGCCGCTTCTCGCCGGCGACGGGAGAATCATACAGGATCGCGGCCTGCTCGCCGCGACCGGCGGCGACGTGGCGGTCGACCGCGTTGTGGCAGGCGTTCAGCGTCGCGTCGGGAAACCAGCGGCCATAGACGCCGGAATCGGGGTCGAAGGCGCGGGTCGGGGGCGAGGCCCAGTCGATCGCGCCGGCCGCCTCCATCCAGAAAGTCTCCGGATCCGCGAGCGAGGCTGCGTGGAGGGCGGCGTAGCGGCTTCGCGCCAGCGGGTCCGTCGTCATGGCGTGGCACCTCTCACTCGGCCGGTCGTGGACGCCGGCTCGTACACTCACCGTATAGCGGGGCGACGCGAGGAGGGATGGCCGGGGTTCAAGAAAACTTGGGCCGACGAAATTGGGCCGACGAAAACTTGGGTCGAAGAAAACGTGAGCCAAAGAAAAACCGCCGCGCTGGGGACCAGCGGCGGCGGCGAACGCTTGAGACTGTACTGGGGTCGAGAACGGCCTAGTGGAGCGAGTCCGTCTTGAGCCGGTTCATCGAGTCCTTGAGTTGAAGCTTGCGTCTCTTGAGCTCTGCGATGCGCAGATCGTTCGCCGATGGGCTGTGGATGGCTTCGTGGATCTCTCGCTCCAGGGCTTCATGCTTGCGGGCGAGCTGGCTCAGATGTGTCTGCAGCGACATGGATTGGTCTCCTGTCATCGTTTCGACGATGACAGAGTGACACACCTTTCGCCGGCTGTCGAAGCGAAAGAGCGGCCGTGCTTGACGAGATCTTTCAACAGGATCGCGGCGCGGCAAGGCGATTGCCGAACCCAATTCAAGCGCCGGATCTTGCCCGTGGCACGGCCCTGCCGCATGGTCGAGGGTGTGGCCTTCGAGGACGTCGGACGTGATGCCGGATGAGTTTGGTGACGAGGCGAGGGTCGAGTACGAGGCTGAACTCCTGAGGCTCAAACAGGAGCACCGCGACCTCGACGGGGCCATCGACGCCCTCGAACTCGTGGTCGCGGGGGATCAGCTCCAGATCCAGCGCCTCAAGAAGCGCAAGCTCGGCCTGCGCGACCGCATCTCCTACCTCGAAGACCAGATCACGCCCGACATCATCGCCTGACCCGCCTTGCCGGGCCGGCATCCGGCGCGTATGCGCCAACGCCGGACGGGCGGGCTTTCGACCCCCCGATAGTAATGGATTCGAGACGATGGCCGGCCAGCCCCGGATCGCGATCATCATGGGAAGCCAGTCGGACTGGGCGACCATGCGCCATGCCGCCGAGACCCTCGACGCGCTCGGCCTCGACCATTCCGACAGGATCGTCTCGGCCCACCGCACCCCGGACCGGCTCGTGGCCTTCGCCAAGGGTGCCAAGGCGGCGGGGTTCAAGGTGGTGATCGCGGGCGCGGGCGGCGCGGCCCACCTGCCGGGCATGTGCGCCGCGATGACGCCGCTGCCGGTTCTCGGCGTACCGGTGGAATCGAAGGCCCTGTCCGGCCAGGACAGCCTGCTCTCCATCGTGCAGATGCCCGCCGGCATTCCCGTCGGCACGCTCGCCATCGGCCGGGCCGGCGCGATCAACGCGGCGCTGCTGGCGGCCGCCATCCTGGCGGTGTCCGACGAGGCGCTGGCGGAGCGGCTGGAAGCCTGGCGGACGGCGCAGAGCGCGGCCGTCGCGGAAGTCCCGGTCGGCGACGCACCATGACGCGGATCGTACCGGGCGCGACGCTGGGCATCATCGGCGGCGGCCAACTCGGCCGCATGATCGCGCTGGCCGCCGCGAATTATGGCCTCAAGGTCCACGTCTTCGCGCCGGACGCCGACAGTCCCGCCTTCGACGTGGCGGCAGCGACGACCGTGGCCGCCTACGCCGATGCCGACGCGCTGACCCGGTTCGCCAACAGCGTCGACGTCGTCACCTACGAGTTCGAGAACATCCCGCGCGAGACGGCGGACCGGCTGGCCGCACTCGCTCCCCTGCATCCGAGCGCGTCGGCGCTGGCGACGACGCAGGACCGGCTCGCCGAGAAGACCTTCATCAACGAACTCGGCATCCCGACGGCCCCCGTCCGCAGCGTCGACACCGCCGCCGACCTCGAAAGGGCGCTGGCCGAGATCGGCTGTCCGGCGGTGCTCAAGACCCGGCGGTTCGGCTACGACGGCAAGGGCCAGCGCATGCTCCGGTCCGGCGACACCACCGATCCGGCCGCGATCCTTGCCGAGTTCGCGGGCGCCCCCTGCATCCTCGAAGGCTTCGTCGCATTCGAGCGCGAGGTGTCGGTGGTGGCCGCCCGGGGCGCGGACGGGATGTTCGCGGCCTACGATCCCTGCGCCAACACCCATCGCGACCACATCCTCGCGATGACCCAGGTGCCGGCGCCGGGCATCGCGCCGGCCACGGCGGCGTCGGCAATCGACATCGCCCGCCGGATCGCCGAGGCGCTGGACTATGTCGGCGTGCTCGCCGTCGAGTTGTTCCTCGTCGCCGACCCGGCCGGGCCGGAGCGCGTGGTGGTCAACGAGATCGCTCCGCGCGTCCACAATTCCGGTCATTGGACCATCGAGGGGGCCCTGACCTCCCAGTTCGCCCAGCATGTCCGCGCCGTCTGCGGATGGCCGCTCGGCGATCCGTCGCGGGTCGGCGGCGTCGCCGTGGAGATGCACAACCTCATCGGCGACGAGGTGCTGGCCTGGGAGGCGATCCTCGCCGAGCCCGGCGCGCATCTCCATCTCTACGGCAAGGGCGAGGCTCGGAGCGGGCGCAAGATGGGCCACGTGACCCGCCTCCTCCTGCCCCCGTAAGCGGGTCCGACTGCGACGGCGAAGGCACACCGGTCGACCGATGAGACCCGTCGAGGCGCTATCGCGCCGCCTCCCGTCCACAGGTCACATCTTCGCCACACGCGGACGCTTCAGCGGAGGGGTGGCCGGCCTTTAAGCGCGTGTTCACCGACTTCGCAGATGGTCCGCCGGGTACCCGCCAAGCGCAGGATCGCGCCGCGACGGATGGCCCTCGGGCGGAGTCGGTGGGGCTGCTGCGACCGGGTCGGATGGGGTTGAGGCGGGAGGCGCGTGATGCGCGGCTCGCCGGGGGGAGCGGGCGATGACGGTTGTGATGCTGCGGGCATCGAAGGTGGGTCTGGCCGGGGCCTTGGCGCTGGCGGCTGCGGCCCTCGGCGGGTGCGAGACCTATGGCACCAGCGGCTCGACGCCGCGCCAGTTCGCGGTCCTCGAGGCGGACAAGACCGGGGCCACCACGGTGAACATCGCCTCCCTGAGCGAGGTGATCCAGCGCAACCCCAACGACGCCGCCGCCTACACCACCCGTGGGGCCGCCTATGCCCGCGCCGGGCAATTCGGCGATGCCATCGCCGATTTCACCAAGGCGATCCAGATCGATCCGAATTCCGGCTCGGCCTACAACAACCGGGCGCTCGCCTACCGCCAGACCGGACGCAACGACGCCGCTCTGGCCGACTTCTCGAAGGCCATTTCGGCCGAGCCGAACTACGCACCGGCCTATATCGGCCGCGCCAACGTGCTGAGGGCCCAGGGCGACCTCGACGGCGCCTCCTCCGACCTCAACCAGGCGATCCGGCTCGCCCCGGAATCGGCCGAGGCCTACCATGCCCGCGGCCTCGTGCGTCAGAAGCAGGGCCAGAACACCGGCGCCATCGCCGATTTCGACGCCGCCATCGACCGCAATCCCTTCGTGAGCGCGCCCTACGCCGCGCGTGGCCAGAGCCTCATCGCCACCAACCAGTTCGAGAAGGCGATCGAGGACTACAACGCCGCCCTCAACGTGAACAACAAGGACGCGACCTCCTGGGCCTATCGCGGTCTCGCCTACGAGAAGTCGGGGCGCCGCAAGGAGGCGATGGAGAACTACCAGCGCGCCGCCTCGCTTGAGCCTGGAAACCCCGTGGCGAGCCAGGGCCTGTCGCGGGTGCAGGGCGGGGTCGGATCGCTGTTCAACTGAGCGCGACGACC
>NZ_CAXUJR010000007.1:0-11755 GCF_964251405.1 uncultured Methylobacterium sp. | reverse complement strand
GGGGCGGTGAAGAGATCCTGCAGGTAGCAATAGGGACCGAGCGTCCAGGCCGAGGCGTGGAAGACGTAATGAGCGAGGCCGACGAGCCGGCCCTCATCCTCCGCCACCAGAGCATGGAGCGGCACGGCCGGGTCGTGCAGCCGCGCCCAGGTGGTGTCGCGGACGACTGCGGGAATCGTGGCCCCGTAGAAGTCGAGGTAGCCCGACCACAAGATCTCCCAGGGCTCGCGCTCGGCGGTCCCGACCGCGCGGATCAGGATGCCGGCCGCCATCACCCCTCCCCGCCGTCAGCCTTGGGAACGCTCGGGACGGCGGTGCTCGCCGAGGATGCGGCGCACGGTCCCGGTGGCGGAGCGGTAGACCACCGTCTCGGTCTCGATCATGCCGGGCTTGAAGCGCACGCCCCTGAGGAGGGCCCCGTCGGTGACGCCGGTGGCGGCTACGATGACGTCGCCCCGGGCCATGTCAGTGAGCTCGTATTTGCGGTTCGGGTCGCGAATGCCCATGGCGGCGGCACGCTCGCGCTTGTCGTGGCTGTCGAGGATCAGCCGGCCCTGCATCTGGCCGCCGATGCAGCGCAGGGCGCCCGCCGCGATGACGCCCTCGGGAGCGGCACCGGTGCCGAGATAGATGTCGACGCCGGTCTCGTCGGGGCTCGTCGTGAAGATGATGCCGGCGATGTCGCCGTCCGAGATCAGGCGGATGCCCGCACCCGTCTCGCGTACGGCGGCGACCAGGGCGGCGTGGCGCGGCCGGTCGAGGATGATCGCCGTGATCTGCGAGGGGTCGACGCCCTTGGCTTTCGCCAGTGCCGCGATGTTGTCGGCGGGGGAGGCGTCTAGGTCGACGAGCCCGGCCGGGTAGCCGGGGCCGATGGCGATCTTCTGCATGTAGACGTCGGGGGCGGCGAGCAGCGACCCGGCTTGCGCCATCGCCATCACCGCGATGGCGCCCGGCATGTCCTTGGCGCAGAGCGTCGTACCCTCCAGGGGGTCGACCGCGATGTCGACGCTCGGACCATCGCGCGTGCCCAGCCGCTCGCCGATGAACAGCATCGGCGCCTCGTCGCGCTCGCCCTCGCCGATGACGACGGTGCCGTCGATGGGCAGCGCGTTGAGCTCGCGCCGCATCGCGTCCACGGCGGCCTGGTCGGCTTCCTTCTCCTTGCCCTGGCCGCGCAGCCGGGCGGCCGCGATCGCCGCGCGCTCCGTCACCCGGGCAAGCTCGAGGGTCAGGGTCCGCGCGACGGGGATACCGGCGGCCGCACCGTTCGCATCGCTCATCGAAGTCTCGGTCCTTTGGCCTTCGCCGGACTGCATCCGCGATCCGTATGCGGCCCTATACCTGCGTTATCTTGCCGAATGCTATCCCAAAGGGTGAGAATCCAACGCTATTCCCGCTCGATTCGGATCAGCTGCGGCGCCTCGGCGAGGAGACCGTCCGCCGCGATGGCGTCCAGAGCCGCCCGGATGTTGCCCTCGGTGGCGGCGTAGGTGATCAGCACGAGCGGCACCGGCTGGCCCGAGCGGCCGTGCGGATCGGTAAGCGCCGCGCTCTCCGTGCGCCGCTGCAGGATGCTCTCGATCGAGATGTCGCGCTCGGCCATACGGGTGGCCACGCCTGCCGCCACGCCGGGGCGGTCGTGGACGGTCAGCCGGATGTAGTAGCCGCCTTCGTGCCGCTGCATCGCCACACGGGCCGATGCGGGAAGCGACGCGGCCGGACGGCCGAAGGTGGGCCGGCGGGTGCCGGCCGCGATGTCGGCGATGTCGGCGACCACCGCCGAGGCCGTGGCCTCGCCGCCGGCACCGGGGCCGATCAGGGTGAGCTCGCCGACCGCGTCGGCGTCGATGGTGACGGCGTTCGTGACGCCCATGACCTGGGCGATCGCGGAGGATTTCGGCACCATGGTGGGGTGGACGCGCTGCTCGATGCCCCCGTCGGCGATCTGCGCCACACCCAGCAGTTTGATGCGGTAGCCGAGTTCCTCGGCCATGCGCAGGTCGAGCGGCTGGATCGCCGAGATGCCCTCGACCGACACCGCCTCGGCGTCGATCTCGACCCCGAAGGCGAGGCTCGTGAGAATCGCGAGCTTGTGGGCGGTATCGAAGCCCTCGACGTCGAAGGTCGGGTCGGCCTCGGCATAGCCCAAGGCCTGCGCATCCTTGAGGCAGGCGTCGAAGGTCAGGCCCTCGCGCTCCATCCGGGTCAGGATGTAGTTGCAGGTGCCGTTCATGATCCCGTAGAGGCGGCTCACGCGGTTGCCGGCCAAGCCTTCGCGCAGGGCCTTGATCACCGGGATACCGCCTGCCACCGACGCCTCGTAGGCGAGCGCGACGCCCGCGGCTTCCGCAGCCTTCGACAGGGCTGCGCCGTGGCGGGCGAGCAGGGCCTTGTTGGCGGTGACGACGTGGTGGCCAGCCGCGATCGCGGCCTCGACGGTGGCGCGGGCCGGGCCCTCGGCCCCGCCGATGAGTTCCACCACGCAATCGACCACTTCGGAACGCGCCAGGGTAACAGGGTCGTCGAACCAGGTCACGCCCGAGAGATCGAGGCCGCGGTCGCGGGATCGGTCGCGGGAGGACACCGCCGTGACTGTGATCGTCCGGCCGGTGGACGCACTCAGCGCCTCGGCCTGTCGGGCGATCATGCGGACCACCGAGGAGCCGACCGTGCCGAGGCCGGCGACGCCGAGGCGAAGGCTCTGTGACATGCCGTGAATCCTGGGCTCGAATGCGTTTGGCCAGTGCGCGCCGTCCGCCGCCGGCCTGACGCGAGGGCCGGGTGCGACGGGTGGAGGTGACCCTTTCGGCGCTCGGGTCTTCTGCAACGAATTACCCCGCTCCGCAACAAAACCGCCCCGCTCGCTCAGGTTACCCCGCGGCGGCGAAACCGCATGGCCGTCACCACGAGCCCGTAGAGCACGGCGGCGTTGAGGAGGTGCCAGAGGAAATGCGTTCCGAAGGGCAGGCTCCGGCACAGGGTGATGTCCAGCGTGCGCAGGGTCAGCGACACGGCGAACAGGCCGGCGAGGCCGAGAAGCGCGACGGCGGAGCGCTTCGCCGCCGGCTCACCCGGACGGACGAGGAAGAGTGCGGCGGCGACCCCGACCAGGGCCAGCACGGCCGGCAAATAGGACAATGAACCGTTCGTCGCGGCCCCCATGGCACGGCCGGTCGCGGTATCGAGGGCCGGCTCCAGCCCGACATTAAAACCGGCAAACAGCGCCGTCGCGACCACGGCCGCCACGATCCCGACACCGAGGAAGCGCCGCATGGCCAGGAAGAAATAGCCGTAGATGAACACCGCGATGGGGATGACGTCGGCGAGCAGCGACCACCGCACGGCGAAGGTATGGAACAGGAACGAGCCGATCCCCACGATGGCGATCAGCCCAGCCAGCGCCAGGGCGACGGGATCAGCCGGTGCGCCCTTCCGCTCGCGCCAGGCGACGGCGAGGGCAGCGACCAGGAAGGCGCCGTTCGATGCCGCGTTGAGCGGTTCGGCCCAGAACGAGCCGTCGGCGCGCTCGCAATAGGCGCGGATGGGGGCGAACCACGTTTCGATCACGTCGTCAGTCTCGCTCGTGCCGTGGCGCTTGGCATGGCCTTCCTCCGCCTTGCCACCGGCGCGCGAAGGCCCGATGACGGGCCGCCCGTCCTCTCAGCCCCCATGAGCCCATGCGGATCGCCACCTGGAACGTCAATTCGATCAAGCAGCGGGTCGGCCATCTCCTGTCGCTCCTGGCCGAGGCCAAGCCGGACGTGGTCTGCCTGCAGGAGCTGAAATGCCAGGATGCCGGGTTCCCCCGCGAGGAGATCGAGGCGGCGGGGTACAGTGTCGAGACGCTGGGGCAGAAGGCCTATAACGGCGTCGCCCTGCTGGTGCGCGCACCGCTCGCGATGAGCGAGATCTGCCGTGGACTGCCCGGCGACGAGGCCGACGAGCAGGCCCGCTACATCGAGGCGCTGGTGTCCGGAGAAGACGTGACGCCGGTGCGCGTGGCCTCGATCTACCTGCCCAACGGCAACCCGGCGCCGGGACCGAAATACGAGTACAAGCTCGCCTTCATGGCCCGGCTGAGGGACCATGCCCGCGCGCTGCTATTGGGCGAGGAAGCGGTCGTGCTCGCCGGCGATTACAACGTCATCCCCGAGCCCGAGGACGCCTCCGATGCGGCCGCCTGGGTGAACGATGCGCTGTTCCTGCCCCAGAGCCGGGCGGCCTTCCGGGCGCTCCTCGCCGAGGGCTACACCGAGGCGCTGAGGGCCTGTGACCCGAAGCCCGGCCTCTACACGTTCTGGGACTACCAGGCCGGCGCCTGGGCGCGGAACGCCGGGATCCGCATCGACCATCTGCTCCTGTCTCCGCAAGCCGCCGACCGCCTCGTCTCCGCATCCGTCCAGAAATATCTGCGCGGCCTCGAGAAGCCCTCGGACCACGTGCCCGTGACCGTGGACCTCGCCGATCGCTAGCGGGCGGCCCATATGGGGGCGGCCCGCATGAAAGCGGTGCCGGCCCCCGCCGGTCCAGGCGCCGAATCGCGCTCCCAACCTTCAGGAATGCCCTCCGCATGATCCTCTACGGCACCAGCCTCTCTCCCTATGTCCGCAAGGTCCTCGTGGCCCTGGCCGAGAAGGGCGTCGACGCGGAGCACCGTCCCTGCTTCTTCCACGACCCGAACGAGGCGTTCCAGGCCGCGAGCCCGCTGGGCAAGATCCCGGCGATCGAGGATCAGGGCTTCAAGCTGGCGGATTCCTCCGCGATCCTGTTCTACATTGAGGCCAACCATCCGAGCCCGGCCCTGCTCCCCACCGAGGCCAAGGCGAGGGGACGGGCGATCTGGTTCGACAAGTTCGGCGATACCGAGCTGTTTCCGTCCCTGATCAAGCCGTTCTTCCACCGCGTGGTCATGCCCAAGCTGCAGGGCAAACCGGGCGACGAAGCCGTCGTGAAAACGGCGCTGACCGAAGAACTGCCGAAGCTCTACGACTACCTCGAAGCCCAGGTGGATGGCCCCTATCTCGTCGGCGGGGCCTTCTCGATCGCCGACATCTCCGTCACGACCGGCTTCCACAACCTGAAGCTCGCCGGTGAGCAGGTCGATGCCGGCCGCTGGCCGAAGCTCGCCGCCTATGTGGCAGCGACGCTGGAGCGTCCGTCCTTCATGAAGGCCGTGGCTGCACCCACGAACTGAAACCGTGAAGGTCGCGCAGGTGCAGGGTTATCTAGCGCCTGCGCTTGCCCGATCCCGTCACCTGGGCCTGCATCTGCGCCTCGCCGCGGTCCGTCTCGCTCGCTTGCGCCCAGGCCTTCTCGTGGAGGGCGACGATCCAGTCGTCTTTTCGCCCCTGCGCGGCGTCGCGGGCGAGCGACAGCCACATCAGCCCGCGCGATCGCTGCACCGGCACGCCCTGGCCGTTGATGAGCAACTGGCCGAGCAGGGCCTGGGCCGGGGCATGCCCCTTCTCGGCGGCGAGGTTGAACCAGCGCGCGGCCTGGCGCGGGTCCGGCTCGACGCCGGTGCCGTCGAGGTAGAGCCGGGCGAGGTTGTACTGCGCGTTGGGGTCGCCGAAATACGAGGCCGCGTAGTTGAACATGTCGTAGGCCCGCTCCGGGTTCGGGCGCACGTAGGTGCCCTTGATCCCGTCGAGGAAGTAGGCGCCGAGCGCCGTGAAGGCGCTCGCCACCACGGCCGAATTCGTGGCGTCGGGGCCGTCGTCGGCGTTGTCGTCGGCGATCCGCGAGAAGAACTCGAAGGCCTTGAGGTCGTCGTGGGGCACGCCGTCGCCCTCGGCGTACATGCGGCCGAGCTTCCATAGGGCCAACGCGTGGCCCTGGCCGGCGGCGTATTCGAGTGCGCGCGCGGCGCCTTCCTTGTCGCCGGCATTGTAGTCGCGCACGCCCGAGCGCAGGGCCTCGCGGGCCGAGCGGTAGTTTCCGGTCGGCACAGGCGTGCGTGCCGCCGCGTCGAGGGCATGCCCCGGCGGGATGGCCGGCAGGAGGGTGCCGGCGGCGATCAGCGCCGCCGCCAGGGCAATCCGCACCCCGCGCCGGATCGCGGGCCGACCGGGATCGGCCCCGGCCGGCCGCGATGGCCGGCGAAGGTCGGTCCTAGACATCCGCATAGGTCAGGATCTCCTCGGCGCCGCCGGGGTGGCTCACGGCGCCGTTCACCGCCGGCCCGACGGTCTGCATGTATTTCCAGAGGTAGCCCGAGGTCGCCGAATTGGTCCGCGGCGTCCATTCCGTCCGGCGCTGAGCTAGTTCCTCGTCGGAGAGGGCGACGTCGAGGGTTCCGTTGATGGCGTCGAGCGTGATCACGTCGCCGTCGCGCAGGAGGCCGATCGGGCCGCCGATCGCGGCCTCGGGCCCGACATGGCCGACGCAGAAGCCGCGGGTGGCGCCGGAGAAGCGTCCGTCGGTGATCAGCGCGACCTTGTCGCCCATGCCCTGGCCGTAGAGGGCCGCCGTGGTCGAGAGCATCTCGCGCATCCCGGGGCCGCCCTTCGGCCCCTCGTAGCGGATGACCAGAACCTCGCCTTCCTTGTAGGTGCGTGCCTGCACGGCCTCGAAACAAGCCTCCTCGCCGTCGAACACGCGGGCCGGGCCGGTAAACACCTGCTTCTCAGGCCCCATGCCGGCGACCTTCACGATGGCGCCCTCGGGCGCGAGGTTGCCGCGCAGGCCGACGACGCCGCCGGTGACGGTGATGGGAGCGTCGGCCGGGCGGACCACGTCCTGGTCCGGGTTCCAGGCCACGTGCTCCATGTTCTCGGCCATGGTGCGGCCGGTCACGGTCAGGCAGTCGCCATGCATGAAGCCGTGGTCGAGGAGCGTCTTCATGAGGAGCGGGATGCCGCCGACCTCGAACATGTCCTTGGCGACGTAGCGCCCGCCCGGCTTCAGGTCGGCGATGTAGGGCGTGCGCTTGAAGATCTCGGCGACGTCGAACAGGTCGAACTTGATCCCGCATTCATGAGCGATCGCCGGCAGGTGGAGCGCCGCGTTGGTCGATCCGCCCGACGCCGCGACGGCGGCGGCGGCGTTCTCCAGGCTCTTTCGGGTGACGATGTCGCGCGGGCGGATATTCTTGGCGATGAGCTCCATCACCTTCTCGCCCGCCGTCATGCAGAATCTGTCGCGGATCTCGTAAGGGGCCGGGGCGCCGGCCGAGTAGGGCAGCGCGAGGCCGATCGCCTCGGAGACGGTGGCCATGGTGTTCGCCGTGAACTGCGCGCCGCAGGCCCCGGCCGAGGGACAGGCCACCTGCTCGAGCTCGTCGAGGTCCTCGAGGCTCATGTCGCCGACGGCGACCTTGCCGACCGCTTCGAACAGGTCCTGAACGGTGACGGGCCGGCCGCGGAAGGTGCCGGGCAGGATCGAGCCGCCATAGATGAAGATGGAGGGCACGTTGAGGCGCACCATCGCCATCATCATGCCGGGCAGGGACTTGTCGCAGCCGGCGAGGCCGACGAGCGCATCGTAGGCGTGGCCGCGCATGGTCAGCTCGACGGAATCGGCGATGACCTCGCGGGACGGCAGCGAGGCGCGCATGCCGGCATGGCCCATGGCGATGCCGTCGGTGACGGTGATGGTGCAGAACTCGCGCGGGGTGCCGTTGGCGGCCGCAACGCCCTTCTTCACCGCCTGCGCTTGGCGCATCAGCGAGATGTTGCAGGGGGCGGCCTCGTTCCAGCAGGATGCCACGCCGACGAGCGGCTGGTGAATCTGCTCCTTGGTCAGGCCCATGGCATAGAGGTACGAGCGGTGCGGCGCCCGATCGGGGCCTTCCGTGACGTGGCGGCTCGGCAGTTTCGACTTGTCTGTTGAACGCACGTCCATCGTCTGTCCCGCGGCCCCGGTCTGCGACGCTGGATCCAGGACCATCCCCTCGCCAAGCAGGAGCGATCACCGCTCGAAGAGCGATGGCCGATCCCGTCGGAACGGGTAGGAAGTGGTACGGAACCCTGCGGTAACGCGTTGGGGAAACTGCCGTTTACCGCGATGCCTGAGGTGGTCCCGGTTTATGGCGGGATCGCGGCGGATCAGGGCGGCTCCCGCGGCAAAGTCGGGATGCTTTCGCGGTGTGGCGACCCCGCAACAGCCGCGCTTCCAGCCGGGCTTTCGTGCCTCGCCGGAAGCGGCGGATCGCGCGCCGTCAGGCCGTGCGTGCGACGATCGGGAACGTCACGGTGACGGCGGTGCCCGACGTCGTGGCGGCGGGGCCGACGCTCAGCTTTCCGTCGAGCTGACGCGCCATGCCCTCCAGCAGACGGCTTCCGAGGCCGCTGCCCCGTTCAGGCTCGCTGCGCTGCCCCATCCCGATTCCGTCGTCGTTGACCTGTAGCAGGAAGCTGCTCCCGCTCCGCCGGAAGACGACCTCGACGGTCCCGGCCCGATCGTTGGGAAACGCATATTTCAGGGCGTTCGTTAGCGCCTCGTTGATGATCAACCCGACCGCGACGGCGCATTCGTGCGAGAGCGTCTGGCGCTCGGACGCCACTCGGATCGAGATCGCCCGCAGGCCGATCATCGCGTCCTTCAAGTCGTCGCAGAGGCCGGCGATGAAGTCCTGAGTGTCGACGACCGTCTCGGTTCCGGCTCCGAGGCGCAGCCGGTCGTGGACGCGGGACATCACATGGACGCGGTTCGCCGTGTTGGCGAGAGCCGCCTTGGCCTCCGGATCGGCGATCGCTATCTCCCCTGAGCGCAGGAGATAAGAGACGATGCAGATGTCGTTTCTGAACCGATGGACCGCCTCCTGAAGGAAGAGATCCTTCTGTTGCTCGGCGAGCCGTGCCCGATCGATGGCGCTGCGCAACTGTTTGATCAGGACGCTCTGAAGAAGGCCGATGATCAGAAACATGGGTACGGCCACCTGATCGCGCTCGGGCGCGATCCAGAGGTGCCCGGAGGCGTGGAGGGAGGCGACCACCGCGAGCCCGCTGAGCCCCGTTGCGACGTAGCCGCTGCCGCGCCCGAACAGGACGGCCGACAGCAGGATGGCCGGGAAGTAGAAGAAGAACGGGTAGGCCCTCATCTCCGGCCAGACCCCCCATCCGCACGCGGCGGCAGCGGCGACGATGGCGGCCGAGCCCGCATACCGCGCCGAGAGCGGCCAGTTCCGGAAGACCGTGGGCACGTCCAGGAAACGGTGCAGGGCCTGACGCTTCCGCGCAGTCGCGGCCGGCGGAAGGATCGACGGATGGGCTGACACCTACAGGTCGCCCGGACCGCGCGCCGAACGATCCCGCTTCGCGTCACCCGGACGGGTGACGTCCTGCCGCCTCATCGAATCGCGCATCCCAGGCCGTTCCGCTCCCCTCATCCAGTATGGGCTTCAAATGGCACAGCGATGCAAGCCGGCTTGATCCGACGCGACCGAGAGTCGCCCACGTCCGGTCTCTGACCGATGCTGAACCGGCACGGCAGGTCCGCGCGCGAAGACAGGACGGAGCCGGACCGGCACCGCCCGATCCGTTCGCGTCAGGATGGACCGGCACCGCCTGCCTGTTCGAGCGTTGGCGCCGCCTCCGGACCTGCGAGAACCGCCCCGCTCCCATCCTTCAGCCCGACGCCGGTGATCCCGCGAACGAAAGCCTCCCTGAGCAGCCAATCGAGCGTGAGCGCCGCCCGCTCGTGCGAGAGACCTGCCGGGCGTACGTTGGAGATGCAGTTGCGCTCGGCGTCCGAGCGACCGATGCGGGGGGCGAAGGTGAGGTAGAGGCCGAGGCTGTCCGGCGAGGACAGGCCAGGGCGCTCGCCGATGAGCACCACCACCGCCCGTGCCTTCAGCGCTGCGCCGACGCCGTCGCCGAGTGCCACCCGCCCTTGGGTCGCCACGGCGACGGGGGCGAGGGTCCAGCCGGCTTTCTCGATATGGGGCTTGAACGCCGCGAGGAAACCGGCCGAACCTTCGTGGACGGCGCGGGCCGAGAGCCCGTCCGCGACGACGATGGCGAGGTCCACTGGCTCCCCCATGAGCGCGACCAGCGCATCCTGGCTCTCGTCGCTCAGGGCGCGCCCGAGATCGGGCCGGCGCAGGTAGGTGGCTCGGTCGGGCGCGGCGGATGATACGATGACGGTGGGAAACCCCAGCGCTTCGATGCCGGCCGCGACCTCGGCGGAATTCATCGGCGTGTGGACGGCGTCGCGGGCCTGGGCGTGGGCGAGGCCGAAGCGCAGGACCTCGATGGTCGGCAGTCCGGCCCCGGCTCGGCCCAGCCCGATCCGGGCGGGGGTGAGCCGCTGCAGGCGGGCCCAGGGGTCTTCCCCGGTCATGCCGCCAGACCCGGTGCGGCGGCGATGAGACGGGCGCTCGGTCCCTCCGGCAGGAGCACGCCCTCGGCGTCGGTGAGGCCGATCCGTTCGAGCCAGGCCTCGAATTCCGGCGCGCGCTTCAGACCGAGCACCTCACGGACGTAGAGCGTGTCGTGGAACGAGGTGGATTGGTAATTCAGCATCACGTCGTCGGCACCGGGAATGCCCATCACGAAGGTGCAGCCGGCGGCTCCAAGCAACGTCAGGAGCGTGTCCATATCGTTCTGGTCGGCCTCGGCGTGGTTGGTGTAGCAGACGTCGCATCCCAGAGGCAGGCCCATCAGCTTGCCGCAGAAATGGTCCTCGAGGCCGGCCCGGATGATCTCCTTGCCGTCATAGAGATATTCCGGCCCGATGAAGCCGACGACGGTGTTGACCAGGAGCGGCCGGAACGGGCGTGCCACCGCGTAGGCGCGCGCCTCCAGGGTCTGCTGGTCGATGCCGTGATGGGCGCCCGCCGAGAGCGCCGAGCCCTGCCCGGTCTCGAAATACATGCAGTTGTCGCCGACCGTCCCGCGCTTGAGGGAGAGCGCGGCCTCGTGCGCCTCCTTGAGGATCGGCAGGGTGACGCCGAAGCTGGCATTGGCGCCTTGCGTTCCCGCGATCGACTGGAAGACGAGGTCCACCGGTAGCCCGAGATTGATCGCGTCGAGGGTCGTGGTGACGTGGGTGAGGATGCACCCCTGCGTCGGGATGTCGAGGCGCTGGATCAGGTCGTCGAAGAGGTGGAGCAGGCCGCTCAAGGTCGATACGGAGTCCGAAGCCGGGTTGAGGCCGATCACGGCGTCGCCGCAGCCGTAGGACAGCCCGTCGACGATCGCCGCGGTGATGCCGGCCGCGTCGTCGGTCGGATGGTTGGGCTGCAGCCGCACCGAGAGCCGCCCCGGCAAACCGACCGTGTTGCGGAACTTCGTCACCACGCGGCATTTGCGGGCCACCAGGATGAGATCCTGGTTGCGCATGATCTTGGAGACGGCGGCGGCGATCTCCGGCGTGATGGCGGGCGCGATCCGGGTCAGGGTCTCGGGCGAGGCCTTGATCAGGAACTCGCGGAAATCGCCGACGGTGAGGTGCGAGATCTCCGCGAAGCCTGCCGCATCGTGGGTGTCGAGGATGAGGCGGGTGACGTCGTCGTCCTCGTACGGGATCAGGGGCTTGGCCAGGATCTCGGCGAGAGGGACCTCGGACAGGGCCCAGCGCGCCGCCATCCCCTCTTCCGCCGATTCTGCGGCGATCCCAGCGAGGCGATCGCCCGAGCGCAGGGGGGTCGCCTTGGCCATCAGGGCAGCGAGGTCGGCAAAGACATGCGTCCTGGGGCCGACGACGTGGCGGTAGGGCATCGTTTGCGACCTCTCGCGTTGTGCTACGCCGCCCCCGCATGCGGCGCCGGCACCTCCGTCGAGATCGCATCCACGGTGCGGATCACCGCGTC
>NZ_CAXUJR010000006.1:5323-63861 GCF_964251405.1 uncultured Methylobacterium sp. | reverse complement strand
GGACGAGCCTGCCGTGCATTCGGATGGCCCACTGACAGGGACCGCCCGGCACCTTGGGAGAAACAACCGCAAGGCTGTAGAGACCGGTCGCCGACCCGCTGACGTCGGCAGTGCGGCACGGAGATTCGACTCCTTCCACACACCGTCAGCCAGAGGGATTCTAGTCTGTCAGCCCTCGCCCGAAAAAACCCTGCCGCAGCGTGAAGAGAGCAGGCTGAAGGGGTGAGCTAATGGACGTCGTCGAGTGAGATGGCCTTCAGTGTCACGCCGCTCGCGTCTCGGATGATCAGTTGCCAGCCCTCCGTCGGAACGGCGGCATCCTCATTGCCGCGCACGTCTGCCAGGGCGGCCCGGGCTTCCTCGATCGCTTCGTCGGGACCGCTTGCTTCAATACCTTCGGTATCGCGAATGAGCTCTTCGCCGTTCGTTAGATCGAAATGAAACCGCTGAACCACAATTTTCTCCCTGAACTCATCATAGAGGGATTGCCTGTATTTTACTCTGAAACGGTTGCTTCCGTTGAGGCGATGTGGGAGTACGCATAGTACTAAATAGATCTACCAATATTTGGTAGTATGGATTATGTTAACTCAACATACGATTTCTCGACGAGCATTATTGTGCGTTGCGGAAAAGCACGAATGTGATTATCTGATGTCGCATCTTGGAGCGGTCGAAGGTGGCTAGGCGATGTCATCTCATAAGGAAGGTGCATTGTTTCCGCGCGATGACAGCGTCGCCGAGCGTAGAGAAAAGCTCCGCGCTCATGTGAAGCAGGTACTGCGGAAAGTGGCTGGTAAAAGCGTGAAAGATCGGGTGTCAGCTCACAAGGAGGCCCCGCCGCAGCAAATCGATCGGGCATGAAGTCGAGATGGATAGCGGCAGCGAGCAGGCGTCGCAGGGTGAGGCAGATTAACTCTGCGATCCATTCCAGGTCTGGAGAGACGCTCGTGAGGTAGGGGACGCGGCCAAATCCGATCGTTCAGATGCCCAGCGCCGATGGCCGCAGGCGTGCTCGGGATCGAGGGACGTTTGGACCCGGTGCCTGTACGATCCGCGCTTGGCGAGGGCGGTGCGCAAGTTGCGGTGGTGTCCGCGTGGACCGCAGGCCTGCCAGCGATGATCGAACCGGTCGAGTGACATTGCCCGAACCGGATCCGGCAGCGCCCGGTGGTCCGCGCAGGTTGATGCAATCTGCCCATACGCCGGCCGACATACACCAGACGCCGCCGATCCGCGCCGCGGCCGGCGTCGAGATCATCCGCCTGCCGCTCGCCCGCGGGGGTCAACCGGCCACGCACGTGATTGCGGTGGCGGCGGTGAGGCCCATCGCCATCGCCGAGGAGGATGTCGGGGCGGCGTACAAGAAAGTGGGCCGGATCGGAGTGGAGCATATCGCGAGGTGGTCTTGCGCGATCGGCCCAGCAGGACGGGCGAGACAAGCGGTCCGGATATCGTTATCGACCTGTCGCTATGCCCGACGGTCCTGAGGGAAATCACGCGCATCCCACCTAAGGGCGCGGGTCGGCCCGATGGCGATTTACGATCGCTGCTGCCGGCCGTACGGACGCCAGGAAAGCACCGATCATTGAAAGAAGGTCCGCAAGGATGCCGAGACACCGGAAGGCGTGTGTTGCCGAGGCCAACGCTCGAGTGCCATTTCGGAAGCGAGGGGAGGGCGCGCCACCAAAGATGACGGGGCGAAGGTTACGGGTCATCCAAGGTCGACGATCACCGTCTCCGCCTATGATCGCGCCAATCTTGACGCTCACCAGCGTTTCGCATGGGCGCGTGCCGTGAAACGTCTCGGAAACGGCACCGGGAACGCCTGAGAACAGCTTCCAACGATTTCAGAGGCTTAGCCTCGATTACGCTTAACCGCTGGTTAAGCCGGCTGCCACTATCCTGACCACGAGACTATCCTGCAGCGCTCGGATCGGCGGCGCGTCGCCGAAAGAGGAGACCACGTGCGTTGGGGGGCTGAACGCTGGCGCCTGTATCGGCTCATCGGGGGCGAAGTCCTGCGCTCGGTGCGCGGCGGCGTCGCGAGGCTCGGTGCCCGTCCGGACATTCTGGCTGGCGCCCGCGTCACCGGGGTGGTGATCGCTCCGCACGACCTGCGCACCAGCGACGCCACCTTCGCCGACGACATCTATGCCGGGCTGTTCGTCTTCGCCGGCCGCTCGCTCTCCGTGAACGGGCGCTCGCCGTTCGATTACGCGCCGCCCTCGCCGGAATGGGCCGATGCGCTCTACGGCTTCGGCTGGCTGCGCCACCTGCGCGCGGCCGATACTGCCCTGGCCCGAGCCAATGCCCGCGCCTTCGTCTCCGATTTCATCGCGGGGCGGGGTGAGGCCGTCCTGGCCCGGCCGACGCCGGTGGCGGCGCGGCGGCTGATCGCCTTCCTGTGCCAGTCCCCGCTGATGCTCGAAGGGGCAGACCACGACTTCTACCAAGCTTTCCTCAAGACCTTGGGCCGGGCGGCCCGCGACCTCGAACGCGACCTACGCCGGACCAGCGTCCCGCAGACGCGCCTCCTCGCCGCGGTGGCACTCAGCTATGCCGGCCTGTGCTGCGAGGGCATCCAGCCGGTTCTGCGTCGGGCAACGCGGGTCCTCGCGCGCGAACTCGACCGCCAGATCATGGCCGATGGCGGCCATCGCAGCCGCGATCCGCGCTTCGCTATGGAGTTGCTCCTCGACCTGCTGCCCCTGCGCCAGAGCTTCCTCGGGCGCGGCGTCGATCCGCCGGAAGCGCTGCTGCGCGCCATCGACCGGATGCTGCCGCTCCTGCGCCTGCTGCGTCATGGGGATGCCTCGCTCAGCCACTTCAACGGGATGGGCGCCACGGCCGCCGACCATCTCGCGACGCTGCTGGTCTATGACGGGGCGCTCGCCCAGCCGATGATGCATGCGCCGCATTCCGGCTACGAGCGCTTGGAGGCGGGAAGGATCGCGGTGGTCGCCGATGTCGGCCCGCCGCCTCCGATGCTGTACTCGCGCAATTCCTGTGCGGGCTGCCTTTCGTTCGAGATGTCGAGCGGCCCTCAGCGCATCGTCATCAATTGCGGGCTCCCCGCGAGCGGGCCGGAGCTGCGACGGCTCGCGCGCACCACCGCTGCCCATTCCACCGCGAGCGTGGCCGATACCTCGTCCTGCCGCTTCCTCGCGGGCGGGGCCTGGTGGGGCGAGGCGAGAGCGATCGACTGGCTGTCGCGCCGGATCGGGCCGGTGGTGCTGTCGGGTCCGACCGACGTCCGCTCGGAGCGGACACGGGAGGCGGACGCACACGTGCTGGCCGCGCGCCACGACGGCTACGCGGCCTCCTTCGGCCTCGTCCACGAGCGGCGCTGGCGCCTCCTCGCCGATGGTCAGGCGTTGGAGGGGGAGGATGCCTTTCTGCGCGAAGGCAGCGGGGAGAAGGGCAGGAACAAGGGCAGGAACGCGGGAAAGCTGCGCTCGCACGAGGTCGCGGTGAGATTCCATCTCCATCCTGGCATCGCCGTGCGCGGCCGGGCCGGCGACGGACTGGAACTCGCCACACCGCAGGGCGAGGTCTGGCATTTCGGTGCGGCGTCGGACGACGACGCAGTCGACGTCGCGATCGAGGAGAGCGTCTATTTCGCCGGCCTCACGGGAGCCCGGCGCACCGACCAGATCATCGTGTATCTGCGCGTGGTCACCGAGGCACGGCTGCGCTGGCGCTTCGCCCGGGTCGACGCGACGGCGTCCTGACGCCGGCCTGACTGGCCCGCACGGTTCGATTCGTGCTACCCGCCGGCAAATTGATCCCTGACCAGAACGGGTTTTCGATGCCCTCCGATCCTGTGCGGGTGACCCGCGCGCTCCTCTCCGTCTCCGACAAGACCGGCCTCGTGGATTTCGCGCGGGCGCTCGCCGACCACGGCATCGAGCTTCTGTCCACGGGCGGAACCCACCGGACCCTCGTCGAGGCAGGCCTAACCGTGATCGAGGTCGCGGACGTCACCGGATTCCCCGAGATGATGGACGGCCGGGTCAAGACCCTGCATCCGGCGATCCATGGCGGATTGCTGGCCGTGCGGGCGAATCCCGAGCATCAGGCGGCGCTGGCCGCGCACGGCATCCGGCCGATCGATCTCCTCGTCGTCAACCTGTATCCGTTCGAGGCGACGATCGCGACGGACTGCACGGACGCGGAGGCGATCGAGAACATCGATGTGGGCGGCCCCGCCATGATCCGTGCCGCCGCCAAGAACCACGCCGACGTGGCGGTGGTGACGGATGTCGCCGACTACGCCATCCTCCTCGACGAACTCGCGGCCGGGTCCGGGATGCTCTGCGGCGCGACCCGCCGGCGCCTCGCCGCCCGGGCCTTCGCCCGCACCGCCGCCTATGACGCGGCGATCGCCAACTGGTTGGCGGACCGCTTGGAGGTGGCGGGCACTGCCCCGTTCAGGGCGTTCGGCGGGACCCTCGCGCAGGGTTTGCGCTACGGCGAGAACCCGCACCAGCCGGCCGCCTTCTACCGTTCCCCCGGCCGCCCGAGGGCGGGCATCTCCACGGCGCGCCAGCTCCAGGGCAAGGAGCTGTCCTACAACAATCTCAACGACACCGATGCCGCCTACGAATGCGTCGCCGAGTTCGAGCCGGCGCGCGGTTCTGCGGTGGCGATCATCAAGCATGCCAACCCCTGCGGCGTCGCGACGGGGACGAGTCTTCTGCAAGCCTACGAGCGCGCGCTCGCCTGCGACCCGACCTCGGCCTTCGGCGGTATCGTCGCGCTGAACGGTCCCCTTGATGGCGACGCGGCGCGACGGATCGTCGAGATCTTCACCGAAGTCATCATTGCACCGGACGCCTCGCCGGAAGCGATCGCGATCGTGGCGGCCAAGAAGAACCTGCGCCTTCTGCTGGCCGGCGCGCTGCCGGACCCGAAGGCGCCCGGCGAGACGGTCCGCACCCTCTCCGGCGGATTGCTGGTCCAGGCACGTGACAACGCGACGGTCGACGACATGGCGCTCAGGGTCGTGACGAAGCGCGGGCCGACCGAGCGCGAGCTCGCCGACCTCCTCTTCGCCTTCCGGGTCGCCAAGCACGTGAAGTCGAACGCCATCGTGTACGCCCGCGACGGCGCCACCGTCGGCATCGGTGCCGGGCAGATGTCGCGGGTGGATTCCTCGCGCATCGCCGCCTGGAAGGCGGCCGAGGCGGTGATCCGGATCGGCGCGTCGGAGAGCCTCGCCAAGGGCGCGGTGGTCGCCTCCGACGCTTTCTTCCCCTTCGCGGACGGGTTGATCGCGGCGGCGGAAGCCGGCGCCACGGCGGTGATCCAGCCCGGCGGCTCGATGCGCGACGACGAGGTGATCCGTGCCGCCGACGAGGCCGGGCTCGCGATGATGTTCACGGGGCAACGCCACTTCCGGCACTGACACCCTCATCCGCTGGAGCCTTCATGAGCGATGCATCGGCCCGCCGGACCCGCCGCGAGCGCTACGCCGAGGGCGAGGCCCTTCGGGATGCGACCCCTCATGCGGCCCACGCGGAGTGGCGCACGGGACGAACGAGAGATCCCCTGGCGATCCTCGCCGAAAGCGATGCCGCGCGCCTGCCGGACCTGATCCCGCGGCGCTACAGGAAGATGCGCAAGAATGCGTTCACCTTCCTGCGCGGGGCCGCCGCGATCATGGCGGCCGATCTCGTCGGATCAGCGATGGCCGGCATTCCGGTCCAGGCCTGCGGCGATTGTCATATCGGCAATTTCGGCGTGTTTGTGAGCCCGGAAGGCCGGGTGATGTTCGACATCAACGATTTCGACGAGACCCTGCCGGGGATCGATTTCACCGTCGATCTGAAGCGGCTTGCGGCGAGCGTGGCGGTCGAAGCCGTGGCCGAGGCGGATTTCGGTGAGGACAGGGCGCGCGAACTGGCATGCGCCAGCGTCGCGGCGTACCGGGAGCACATGGACACGCTCGGCGAGATGGAACCGCTCGCCTGCTGGCGGAGCAGCATCGATCTCGACCATGAGGTGTCTCGCATCGACGACCACCGGTCGCGCGACGACCTCAGGCGCGATCTCGATGCCGGTCTTCGTCACGAGACCGTCGAGGCCGACATCCCCGACCTCGATCCCGCGACGCGCGACGGGGCACCGGCGACATGGCGCATCGCCGACGAGGGCAGGAAGGTCTTCCACCGGCTGCCGGACGGCAGCGACGAGCCGATATGCGATGCGCGGGCGGCACTGGAACTCTACCCCGACAGCCTTGCTCCCGAGCGTCAGGCTCTCGTCGCCCGCTACGCCCTGCGAGACGTCGCCTTCAAGGTGGTGGGCATCGGCTCCGTGGGCCGGGTCTGCACCGTCGGACTCTACACGGATGCCGACGGTGCTCCGCTCTTCCTGCAGGTCAAGGAGGCGCAGGCCTCGGTGATGGCGCCCCTGGTGCTGTCACCGATTGGGGCGGCGGGGTCGGAAGGCCGACGCGTGATCGACGGTCAGCGCATCATGCAGGCGGCGAGCGACATCTTCCTCGGGACCGCGCATTCACCGGCGAGCGGCCGCTCGTATTACGTGCGCCAGTTGAAGAACCACAAGCTCTCGAACGTGCCCGACCTGATGTCGGACGACGAGCCAAGGCGCTATGCCGCCCTGTGCGGACGCACGCTGGCCCGCGCGCACGCCCGATCCGGCGATGCCGCGGCGATCGCCGGCTACATGGGACGGTCGACGTCATTCGACGACGCTATGGCGGCCTTCGCCATGACCTACGCGGAACAGACGCTGGACGATCACGCGGCGTTGCTGGACCGGGAAGCTTGAGGCGTGACTTTCGCCATGCTGATGGGGCGGGACGATTGGCGAGGGTAGAATAGATCGGGTCGATCGATCGGATGGCAGCCGGATACCAAAAAGGCCCCGTCTCGCGACGGGGCCTTCGTTGTTCTCGACGATGCCTCGCCGACTTAGCGCGCGGGCGCCTCGTCGTAGGTGAGGATATCGCGATCCTTGGTTTCCGGGATGAACAGAGCGCCGATGATCACGGTCGCGACGGCGATGACGATCGGGTACCAGAGGCCGAAATAGATGTCGCCGGTCTGGGCCACCATCGCGAAGGCGGTCGCCGGCAGGAGGCCGCCGAACCAGCCGTTACCGATGTGGTAGGGCAGCGACATCGAGGTGTAACGGATACGCGTCGGGAAGAGCTCGACGAGGGCCGCCGCGATCGGCCCGTAGACCATCGTCACGTAGAGGACGAGGATCGTCAGGATGCCGATGATCGTCAGCTTCTGGACCGAAAAGATGTCGATCATCTTGGCGAAGTTGGAGAGACCGTCCTTCGGATCGATGACGATCTTGACAATGCTCGGGTTCGTCGCGGTCGGGTAGCCCGCCGCGGTCAGCGCCGCGCCGATATCCTTGGCGAAGGCGGGGTCAGCCGCAGCGAACTCCTTGCCCGCCACGTTCACCGTCGCCTTGGTACCGGCCGGCGCATTCTCGGTGCTGTAGTTCACGGCACTCCGTGCGAGCAGCGCCTTGGCGATGTCGCAGGAATTGGTGAACTTGGCCGTTCCGACCGGATTGAACTGGAAGGAGCAATCCGCCGGGTCGGCCTTGACCACCACCTGCGTGTTCTGCTGGGCCGCATGGAGGGCCGGGTTGGCCGCGGCGGTCAGCGCTTTGAACAGCGGGAAGAAGGTCAGCGCCGCGATCAGGCAGCCTCCGAGGATGATCGGCTTGCGGCCGATCTTGTCGGAGAGTGCGCCGAAGAACAGGAATCCGCCGGTGCCGAGGATGAGCGACCACGCGATGAGCACGTTTGCCGTGAACTGGTCGACCTTCAGGATCGTCTGGAGGAAGAACAGCGCGTAGAACTGGCCGGTGTACCAGACGACGGCCTGGCCGGCGGTGAGGCCGAGCAGGGCGAGGAGGGCCCATTTGGCGTTGCGCCACTGGCCGAAGGCCTCCGAGAGCGGCGCCTTCGAGCCGGTGCCTTCTTCCTTCATCTTCTTGAAGGCCGGGCTCTCTTGCATCTGCAGCCGGATCCAGACCGAGACGCCGAGCAGCACGATCGAGACGAGGAACGGAATGCGCCAGCCCCAGGCGGCGAACGGCGTGATCGTGCCGGCGGAGCCATCCGCCAGGGTCGTGGCGACGGGCGCGTAGTTCGCGTTGACGTAGATCTGGGTGAACAGGATCACCATCAGCGACAGCAGCAGGCCGAGGGTCGCCGTGGTCTGGATGAAGGCGGTGTAGAAACCGCGCCGGCCGCGGGGAGCGTGCTCGGCCACGTAGACCGCGGCACCGCCGTATTCACCGCCGAGCGCCAAGCCCTGGAGCATGCGGAGCGCCAGCAACGCGACCGGTGCGACCCAGCCGACGCCGTACTCGTTCATCGTCGCATACGAGGGCAGAAGGCCGACGACGAAGGTCGAGATGCCCATGATCAGGATCGTGACGAGGAAGGTGTACTTGCGGCCGACCATGTCGCCGAGGCGGCCGAACACCAGCGCGCCGAAGGGGCGGACGAGGAAGCCGGCGGCGAAGGCAAGCAATGCGAAGACGTTGCGGGTGGCTTCGGGATAGGCGGAGAAGAACTGCGCGCCGATGATCGCGGCGAGCGATCCGTAGAGATAGAAGTCATACCATTCGAACACGGTGCCCAGCGACGATGCCAGGATGACCTTCCTCTCCCCGGCGCTCATCGGTCGCGCCGCCTCCTCCGGCAGTGGTGCCGCAGTTGTACTTGCCATGGTCCCGTCCCTCCCAAGTCGTTTGTTGTCGTTGTCGCGATGCGCCGTGTGCGGCGCAATCGGCGTCGTTTATCCCTTCCGCGCGTTGCTGATACGGAATGCGGCTGGACCCACATTCCGTTCGCAACTGCGAAGCCGGCACAGCCAAGATACCGTAGGCCTTGATTTGGCCCAACAGGTAAAAGGAAATTTGCAGTCGTCACAAAGCAATTTGTAACAGCTTTGCGCGGAAGCGACGGGCGGAGGCTTGTCGAAGGCCGTCCCGCCGTAGCTCGGGCTTACTGAGCCCGGTTCTGGCGGTTCTCGATGAGGTCGTCGACCACCGCCGGCTCTGCCAGGGTCGAGGTGTCGCCGAGCGAAGAGAACTCGTCCTCGGCAATCTTGCGCAGGATGCGGCGCATGATCTTGCCCGACCGGGTCTTGGGCAGGCCCGGCGCGAACTGGATCAGGTCGGGCGAGGCGATCGGCCCGATGTCCTTGCGGACCCAGGTCACGAGTTCCTTGCGCAGGGCGTCCGAGCCCTCCTCGCCCTCCATCAGGGTGACGTAGGCGTAGATGCCCTGGCCCTTGAGGCTGTGGGGATAGCCCACGACCGCGGCTTCGGAGACCTTCGGATGGGCGACGAGCGAGGATTCGACCTCGGCCGTGCCCATGCGGTGGCCCGACACGTTGATGACGTCGTCGACCCGGCCGGTGATCCAGTAATAGCCGTCGGCGTCACGCCGGCAGCCGTCGCCGGTGAAGTAGAGGTTCGGATAGGTCGAGAAGTAGGTCTGCTCGAAGCGCTCGTGGTCGCCATAGACCGTGCGCATTTGGCCGGGCCAGCTATCCGCGATGCAGAGGTTGCCCTCGCAGGGACCCTCGAGCGTCTTGCCCTCGGCATCGACGATAATGGGCTTTACCCCAAAGAACGGGCGCGTGGCCGAGCCGGGCTTGAGCCGCGTCGCGCCGGGCAGCGGCGTGATCAGGATGCCGCCCGTCTCGGTCTGCCACCAGGTGTCGACGATGGGGCAGCGGCTGTCGCCGACCACCCGGTAGTACCAGTCCCAGGCTTCCGGGTTGATCGGCTCGCCGACCGAGCCAAGGACCCTCAGAGAGGAACGGGAGGACTTCTTCACCGGGCCTTCGCCACCGCCCATCAGCGAGCGGATCGCGGTGGGCGCGGTGTAGAAGATGTTGACCTTGTGCTTGTCGACTACGTCCCAGAAGCGCGAGTTCGTCGGGTAGGTCGGGATGCCCTCGAACATCAGGGTGGTGGCGCCGTTGGCGAGGGGCCCGTAGACGATGTAGCTGTGGCCCGTGACCCAGCCGACATCGGCCGTGCACCAATAGACCTCGCCCTCGCGATAATCGAAGACGTATTGATGCGTCATCGCCGCGTAGACGAGGTAGCCGCCGGTGGTGTGGACGACGCCCTTGGGCTGGCCCGTCGAGCCGGAGGTGTAGAGGATGAAGAGCGGGTGCTCGGCCTCCACGGGCTCGGCCGGGCAATCGTCTGTCACCTGGGCGGCAGCCTCATCGTAATAGACGTCGCGGCCGGGCTCCATCGGCACGCTCGAGCCGGTGCGGCGCACGACCACCACGTGGTCGACAGCGTCCGGACCGAGACGGGCAAGCGCGGCATCGACATTGGTCTTGAGCGGGACCTTGCGGCCGCCGCGCAGCCCCTCGTCGGCGGTGATCACGAGCTTCGAGGCGCAGCCCTCGATGCGGCCGGCGAGCGAATCTGGCGAGAAGCCTCCGAATACGATGGAGTGGATGGCGCCGAGCCTGGCGCAGGCCAGCATCGCGTAGGCGGCTTCGGGAATCATCGGCATGTAGAGCGTGACGCGGTCGCCCTTCGAAACGCCGCGGTTGCGCAGGACGTTCGCCATCCGGCAGACTTCGGCATGAAGCTGTCGGTAGGTGATGTGCTTGGACTCCCCCGGATCGTCGCCTTCCCAGATGATCGCGACCTGATCGCCGCGGGTCGCGAGGTGACGATCGATGCAGTTCAGGGCGACGTTGGTGCGTCCGTCCTCGAACCATCTGATCGAGACGTTGCCGGGAGCGAAGCTGGTGTTCTTGACGGTGGAGTAGGGCGTCGACCAGTCGATGCGCCGGCCATGCTCGGCCCAGAACGCTTCGGGATCCTTCACTGACGCGTCGTACATCGCCAGATACTTGGCGTCGTCGACATGAGCGCCTTCGCGCCATGCCGGGCTGACGTCCACGACCTTCTCGTCCATCGCGCGTTTCCTGTTCCTGGTGCCCGATCGTATCGCGAGATCCCGCGCAGCCGGTGCTTCCAGACCGGTTCTAGGCACTGCGACAGGGCGGCGGCAAGGGAAAAACATCAACAAAGACAAAAGCCGAGCTTTGTCTCCCACATCGAAATGCCGCGCCGGCAGGTGGTGTCATTTCGGGTGCTCGCAGGGCTCGGTCCGCGCCGGCCAGTCCGGGTGGGCCGCCCTGAACTCGGCCACGAGCCTATCGATCCGGCCCTGAAGCGCGCCGAGATCCTGAGGGACCGGAGGCATGGCCGGACGCCACTTCGCGCCGTCCCAGGCCAGCACGTAGAGATCGGGAGTACCGCCATGATCGGTACAATCGAGTGAGACCGCCCGGGCAAAGCCCGCAAGCCCGAGCTCCTTCCAGCGTGCCTTATCGATGGAAAGAGATTCCAGGGCGCGCCGGACATCGTCTCCCGTGAGGGCTCCGTCGGGCCGGCGCTTGCGCCGGGCGCGGATCGCCTCGGCCAGGAGCACGCCGTTGTAGACGCCCCTGTTGTAGTGGGTCTCTCCGGAGCCGTCCTTTGGCGTCCGCGAGAGGCCGCGGTCGATCACGTGAACGTCGATCTCGTCGAAGGCCGGGAAGTTGTCGCCGAAGGCGTGACGACCGACCTCGCGGAATCCGCGGGCCGCGGTGCCGGCCCGGCGCAGGTCGGAATCGTCGGGCCAGCGCAAGGCCAGGAGCCGTTCGGGTGGGAAGCCGGCCTCCAGGGCCTCCTCGGCTGCCGTGCCGGACTGTATGCCCTGCCCGAGAAGGATCAGGTAATCGGGACGACGCGTACCAGTGGCCTCGAGGGTCTCCCGGTTGGCCTTCGCCTCGTCGGCGAGCGCGTGGAAGGACGCGGAAAATCCATCCCTCGTTGCGAGGTCCCGCATCAGGTCGAGAGCGGCGGGGTCCGCGCCGGCTGTGCTGTAGGCGAGGCCGATCGCCAAGCCTCGGACGCCGGTCTCGCGGCCAGAGGATTCGGCGACCGCGCGCAAGGCGACCGTGATGCCGCCGAGGACCGAGGCCGAGGGGTTGAACACCCACGGCATCACGTCGCCTCGGGTCGCGATGGGATAGCCGTCGGCAAAGGACAGGAGCGGGATACCGTGCCGCGCCGAAGGATCGACGAGGGCCTGCGTCATCGCCCTGTCGGGAACGCCGACGACGACCGCGCCCGCCGCCTTCGCGGCTTCCATGCAGGCCAGGGCACGGTCCACCTCCGACCCGGTCTCGCATTCCATCACGTCGAGCCGCTGCCCGGCGATGCCGCCGTCGCGTTGGTTCAGCATCTCGACGTAGTCGCGCAGGCCGTTGGCGACGCGTTCGCCGACCGCAGCGGCGGGTCCGGCACGGGTCGTGAGCAAGGACACGACGATGGAATCGGCGGAAGCCGTGGTGGCCAGGAACAGGAACCCGAGGCCCGCGACACGTGCCGGACGTCTCGCCATCGCGACCTCCCGGTTTGCATTGCCCAACAGGATGGCAGATCCGGGAGGCGCACACGAGTGGCGCCGAGACCGAGGCTGCATTCGCATCTGGCCGGCCGCGTCGTCGGCCGCCAGCCGCCGTGACTCAGGCGCTGAGTGCCTGCTCGGTCGGGAACAGCATCTCAACGAGGGTGCCCTCGTCCTTGCGGCTGGTAATACGGAAGCGGCCGTGATTGGCCTCGACGAGGGCCTTGGTGATGGTGAGGCCGAGACCGGTGCCGGATTTCGGGAAAGTGGCCCCTGAATCCCGGTAGGGTTCGAGCGCTGCCGCGATCTCGTCGGGGGTCATGCCGATCCCGGTATCGCGCACACGCAGGGCGATCTCGCCGCGATCGGCCATGGTGGTGGAGACGATCACCTGCCCGCCAGCTTCCGTGAAGCGGAGGGCATTGGAGATCACGTAGAGCGCCGCCTGCCTCACCGATCGCTCGTCGGCGACCAATCGCGTCAGGTTCTGTGAAAAGCTGGTGCGGATCACGATCCGGTCCCGGGCGGCCTGGGGCTGCATCTCGGTGACGCAGTTGGATACGATCTCGTTCAGGGGCACGTCGGTGAAGGCGAGATCCCGGCGTCCGGCCTCTATGCTGGCCAGATCGAGGAGGTCGGTGACGACGTTGAGGACGTGCTCGCCCGAGGCGCGGATGTCGCGCAGACACTCGCGGTAGCGCTCGTTCTCGAACGGCCCGAACTGCTCCGCGAGCATCACGTCGGCGAAGCCGAGGATGCCGGTCATCGGCGTGCGGATCTCGTGGCTGATCTTGGCCAGAACCTCCGATCGCAAGGCGCTGGTCGCTTCGGCGGCGCGGCGTCCCGCTTCGGCCTGGTCCTCGGCCGGTCGCGGCGCCTCGCGTAGAACCAGGACCACTCTGCGCTCCGGTCCCTGACGCAGGGCGAGCAGCCGCAGGCTGACGGGGAGAAGGCCGGCACCGCCCTTGGCGAAGACCCGTCTCGGCTTCGCTTCCGCCGCGTCGGGCTCCCGGAGTGCCATCAGGATCTCGGCGGCGCTTTCGGGAGCGAACAGGCTCGCGATTCCGCCGCCGACGACCTCGCGTGGGTCGAGGCCGAACATGGCCGCCGCGCGACGGTTCAGGCTCAGGATGCGTCCCCCCGGATCGACGGCCAGGATGCCGTCTTCGAGGCTGTCGAGTACCGCTGAGGCCTCGCCCGAACGGCGCACGGCGATGTCCTGGGCCATCGCCCGAGCGACCTGAAGCGCTGCGGTGGCGGGATCGCCCGCGCTCGCTCCGGCCTCGCGCATCATCACCAACTCCGCCGCCGCTTCCTCCCATACGATCGTCGAGCGCTTGACGGAGACCTCGATGCTGCCGCCCTCGCGCCTCGCGAGGGGAACGGGCGTGTCGGAGCGGGTCAAATCCTCGGGCGAGAGTCCATGGAACAGGCGCGTGAGGCCGCCGGACGCATCGATCTCCGCGAGGGACTCGAAGCCGGTCAGGTCGAGGAGGCTGCGGTTCGCGAAGAGCGGAACTCCGTCGCGGCAGATCAGGACCGCAGCAGGCAGCCTGTCGAGGATCGCCGCGGTCCCGCCATCGGCCGCATCGGACCTCGATGGCGCCTCGGCCGCCCGCATGGCGGATCGCGGAAACGGCATCACGGCGGCGCCCGGACCCTCGGGTCTGTGCACGTCCGGCAGCGCGTCTCCCGAGAAGCGGGCTCCCAGGGCCCTTGCGATCTCACGGAACGCGTCGTGCTCGTCACCCGACAGAAGCGAATCCGCCAAGGCCGGAGCTTCGTCGTCGGTGTGGCCGCGAGCAAACTGCGGAGCGGAGTTCTCATCTGATACCAGGACGACCGCCCCCGGTTCCGGATGGACGTCTGAACCCTCTTCCACCGGCAATGGATCCTCGGTCGGAAGCTCCTCCACGGCCAGCGGCCGCAGGAGACCGAAGCCGCCATAGCCGGCGAAAGGCTGGTCGGCCCGCGCCAGGGGCGCCCCGGAGACCTCGACTTCCATGGGCTGAGACGACCCGGGGCGCCGCAGCACAAGGGGAATCGCCCGGAAGGTCCGTCGCTCTGCAAGGGCCGCGAGCAGCCCTTCCGCATCCGCTAGGACCCGCGATTGCGCGAGGTCGTGCCAGGAACGGCCGGCCATCACCGCGCGGACGACGGGACCGGCCGGACCCGACACGGCCCGGATGCAACCGTTGCCATCGCTGCGCCAAGTGAAGCGCGGCGGGCTGCCGGAGCCGGGTGCGAGCTCGATATCCGGCCCGACTGAAGGTTCCGGCTCGGCGATGCGCCGGGGCTCATGCGAAGGGAGCCGAAGGACCGACCGGGCAGTTGGCTTCGTTTCCGCGAACGGACGCAGGCGCGGGATCTGACCGACGGGGAAGAGGGCGATCACCATGCCGGCCCGGCCGGGAGCTTGGACGACGAGGCAGGTCACCTGGGGCTTCAGCCGACGGCGGTCGAGCTGAAGACGGGCGAGGACGGGCCGCTCGACGTCGAGGCCGGCGCGGTGGATCTGGGCGCTGAGCCCCAGAGCGGCATCGAGCCGCCCATCCGCCGCCGCGATGCCGTCGCGGAGTTGCAGCGCCGCCGGCGAGGCATGGAGGACGAACTCGGCGGACGGATCGAAAATCAGGAATGCGCGATCGACGGTGGACAGCAGAGGACCGATCCGGCTGTCGCCGTTCCACCGCGTCGTGACCGCCGCGAGTGCATCGGCCTGGTCGTCAGACCCTTGATCGATCCCCGGATTGGACATTCAAACCTGTTTCACGTCACACCAAAGCGGTCTGCAGTCTTTACTAGGGCATCGCCCGGCGGGATGTGGACACCAAACGGCATCGACACGCGTTGACACGATATCAACCTTAATGTGCGCCACCCCGCTGTCATAGGCGAAAAGGTGTGTTATTGTGCAGCGCACAACAAGCCTTCAACAAGCAAGTCTGAGGAGACGATCATGAGCAACATGCCATCCTATGAAGTCCCCGCCGAGATGCGCGATTTCGCCGAGAAGAGCGTCGATCAGGCTCGTAAGGCCTTCGATTCGTTCATCGGCGCCGCGCGCAAGACCGCCGAGACCGTTCACGGCTCTTCCGAGACCGCCCGGACCAGCGCTCAGGACATGTCGGCCCGCGGCTTCGAGTTCGCCGAGCAGAACGTGAACGCCGCATTCGACCTAGCCCAGAAACTCGTGCGTTCGCGCGACGTCCAGGAGGCGATGCAGCATCAGGCCGAGTTCGTGCGCAATCAGTTCGCCGCGATTCAGGCCCAGGCCAAGGAGTTCGGTGGCCTTGCCCAGTCGGTGATGCAGCAAAGCGCCGAAAAGGCCAAAACCGCCATGCAGCAGGGCGCCGACCAGGCCCGCCAGGCGATGGAGAAGGGTACCGAGGCGGCCCGTCAGGCCGGCGAGGATGCTCAGAACGCCGCACGCAACGCCAGCAACTGAAGCCCCTCACGTCGCCTTTTGACGTCGATGCCGACCCGCCCCGTAAGCTACGGGGTGGGTCTTTTCGTTTTTGGCCGCTCTCCGCTCCCCACCTCCGCGCCCGCCTTGTTTCCGGCACGGCGGCACCATAACGCCTGCCTTCGGCGCCGCGCGTGGTGTGCGGACGACCGGAACTTGCCAAGGGCGGACAGATCCATGCGCCTTGCCTACCGAATTGGCCTCAGCGCCGTCATCCTCGCCAGCGCGATCGGAGCGCATGGCGCCAGCGCACAGTATCGTGGGGGCTACGACCGACCACCGCCGGGTTACGAGGATGACGGCTACGACCAGCCGCCGCCCCGTCGCGGTCCTTACGGTGACGAGCGGGGCCGACGTGGTCCGCCGCCCGGTCGCGAGATCGGTCTTAACTGCGACGCCGTCCAGTCCGGGATCGCGGGATTCCAGCCATTCTCCTGCCCGCTGCCGGGCCCGCGGCCGCTCGGTGCCCGTTGCTTCTGCGACATGCCGGTTGCCGCGTTCAGCAACCCGCAGACCGCGGTCGGGCGGGTCGTCCGGTAAGGCTTAGGTCGCCGTTCCGGGCGGGCCAATCCCGTCCTTCGCCGGGTGGAGGATGACGGCACGGTGTTCGCGGGATCGATTAGCTCGCGGATCGTGAGTCTCTCACGACAAAGGCCGCGCCATCCCAGGATGACGCGGCCTTTCCATGAGGGCGGTGCAGACTTCAGTTCAGGACGACGACCTTGGCGCCGACCTTGACGCGATCATAGAGGTCGGTGACGTCCTCGTTGGTCATGCGGATGCAGCCTGAGGACACAGCCTGACCGATCGTGTCCGGCTCGTTCGAGCCGTGGATGCGGTACTCGGTATTGCCGATGTAGAGGGCACGGGCGCCGAGCGGATTCTCGACACCGCCGGCCATGTAGCGCGGCAGATCGGGACGTCGGGCGAGCATCGCCGCCGGGGGAGTCCATGACGGCCATTCACGCTTGGCGGTCACGCTCTTGGTTCCGGACCAGGTAAAGCCGGGACGGCCGACGCCGACACCGTAGCGGATCGCCTCACCGCCCGGCAGCACCAGGTAGAGGCGCCGTTCGGCCGTGGAGACAACCATGGTGCCGGGCTTGTAGCCAGCGTTAAACGAAACGATCTCGCGGGGGATCGGTGCGACCTGGGCCTGAGGTGCCGCCTGAGGCCCAGTTCCCTGCGTGTAGTTCCGATATCCGAGATCGGCGCCACGGGGGGAGCCGTAGGGGTCGTAGGCCGGATCGGAGTAATACTCCTCACCTGAATTGACCTCGAAAGGATCGTAGGGAGCGGCGGCGACCGGACCGCATGCAAGAACACAGACACCGAGAACGCCCGCCAGGGCAGTAGCTAAGGTCTTCATGATGGAACCCTACCTGTGCGATAACCTTTGCCATACAAGCGTGGGCATTGCGCATCGGTTCCATGCTCTATCGTGTTTTCCCCTTGACCTCGCAAGACGCTGATCCCCCACGGTGATCACGTCGTCTTGGCAGCACGGCTCCGACCCTCAGAACACCTCGTCGGTATGGACCTCGAAGCGCGCGAGGTGGGCGTAGCCGAAATTCGTGGTGATCGCGACGTCCGTGGCATCGCGTCCCCGGGCCATCAGGATGCGCCCGATCCTGGGCATGTTGTGACGGGCGTCGAAGGTGTACCAGCCGCCATCGAGATAGACCTCGAACCAGGCCGAGAAATCCATGGGATCGGGGACGCGCGGGACGCCGATATCGCCGAGATAGCCTGTGCAGTAGCGCGCCGGAATGTTCATGCACCGGCAGAAGGCAACCGCGAGATGGGCGAAGTCGCGGCAGACGCCCTGGCGCTGCATGAAACCGTCCCAGGCCGTACGGGTCGCGTCTGCGCAGAGGTAGTCGAAGCGGATGCGGTCGTGGACGTAATCGACGATCGCCTGCACCCTGGCCCAGCCCATCGGCGTACCGCCGAACAGGGACCAGGCGGTCTCGGAAAGCTTGTCGGTATCGCAGTAGCGGCTACCGAGGAGGTAGATGAGCACGTCCTGGGGCAGGTCCTGTACGGCGATCTGCTGGGCGCTCGGAGCATAGACATCGGGCAGCCCCGAATCCTGGATGGTGAAGTCGGCGGACATCGTGAGCAGGCCCGGCGGAGTGACGATGCGGGTGCAGACGTTGTCGTAGACGTCGCGATATTCCTGCCAGGGGATCGGCGGATCGAACCGGATCTCGTGCGGGGTGAGGAGATCGGGCATCCGCGTGGGATGCACGCTGAGCTCGAGGATCATCGGGGTCGGCTGAACCGATTCGAAGGCAATGTCGAACCCAGTCCTGATCTTCATCGCGCTCACCTGTAGCTGAAAGACAAAGCTATTCGCGACGACGAAGGCGGGAGCGCCCCGTCAACGCGACACCATCGGATCCGGCACCCGCGTCTCCTGCGCGGGCGCCTCGACCTCGACCACGTCGACCTCCACGGTCATTCCGAGATCGTCGGCGGGAAAACCGAAGAACGAGCCGTGCAGCGGCACCGCCTGGCGCGGATCGCGGGCCACGGCCACTCGGATCAGGTCGCGGTTGCCGACGATGCCGTTGGTCGGATCGAATTCGACCCAACCGGCGCCGGGGAGATAGACCTGGACCCAGGCATGGGTGGAGCCGCCTCCGACATGGCGGTCGCGGTCGCCGCGCGGGTTGTAGAGGTAGCCCGACACGAAACGGGCGGCCATGCCCAGAGCCCTCACCGCCTCGATCATCAGGACGGCGAAGTCGCGGCAGCTTCCACGCTTCAATCTCAGAGTCGTCACCGGGTCCTGCACGCCTTTCTCGGACCGGGCGAGGTAGGCGAAGTTCCGGCGCACGCTGCGGGTCATGTCGGCGAGCAGGTCTTGCGTCGCGATCCGCCCCTCCGGAGGCACGAAACTGCGTGCCCAGGCATCGACCTCGTTGCGCGGATCGGGGTGCTGGCGCTCGATCGACCGGCCGAGGTCGGGCATGTCGTCGACGCCGTAGCCGAACGGATAGAAGGCGGCGTTCGGGGCGAGGGCAAAGTCGGGAACGGATTCCGGGGTGTGGTCGAGGGTGATCGCGCATTCGAAGCGCAGGACCGAGGCACGACCCGTGAAGCTCGCCACGGCGACGCAATTTCCGAAGACATCGTGCAGCCAGCGCAGGCCCTGCGGCTCGGGTGTGATTGCCAGGGTCGCGGCGATCAGGCGCTGGTCGTAGCTGTCGCGCGGGCGGAACATGATGCGGTGCTCGCCGAATCCCACGGGCTGCCGGTAACGGTAGGTGGTGACGTGACGGACGGACAGAATCGGCACAGAAACGGCTCCGCCGCGCCCATGCGCGGCCTCTTCGTCGGGGTGATGCAAAAGGTGAGCCCACGATGGCCGCGAATCGGCCAACCCTCAGAGATCGTGCGCTGCAAACGACGCTCGTCGCTCCCCCGTTCCGCGCATTCGCGCAAGGATTGAATCGGCAGGTGCACCGGGAGCCGAAGGCGGGCCGTGGTCGCGGCACCACTCAAGGTCTAGGGAACGATGGGTGGCGTTTCGCTTGTCGCCAAACCAGCTTCGACAAGAACCGCCGCCGGCCGCCAGGGCTTGGGAATGAACACGACCTGATTGGGCAGGTCCGAGGGTTTGACGGGCGACTGGCCCGAGGTGACGACCATCCGGGTGCGCGGCCACAGGGTCGCCACGGCGTTGGCGAGTTGCAGGCCGTCCATCTCCCCGGCGAGGCGGATATCGGCGAAGACGAGGGCAACGTCGGTGCCCCGTTCCCTCAGGATGTCGAGGGCGCCCTCCGCGCTATCGCAGCCGATCGCCTCAAGTTCGGTGGCCTCGAAAAGCGATTCCGCCAGGGTCCGCGTCGCCGCTTCGTCTTCGACGATGATGGCGAGCCGGCCCGACTTGCCGGGCGCGGTTACGACGATGCCCTCATCTGGCTGAGTGACCGGCTCGACCTCGGCCGGCTTCACTTGGCGAACCAAACCGGCGAGATGCTCGGGTACGCCCTCGGCGACCAGGTCATCGTAGAAGGCGGCCAGCGCCTGACCGATCCTGTCGAGCGAAAGACCGGGGTTGAGGCTATTGTCCGTTGCGCAGGCCGGCTGGGCCGCAGAGGACGCGTCGTGGGAAGACTTGGCCCGCGGAAATGACAGAAGATTGGCCCCGCGCGACGTCGGACCTGACGACTCGTCTTTCGGATCGACCAAGTCGGATCTCCTCAAAGCTGTCCGTATCGCGATCCGCGCGGATGCGGCGACACCTATGTTAAAGCCCGCAGCCGGTCATCGGTTGCGAAAATTTGCAAAGGTGGCCGTCCGGGGCGAGGTCGAACGGGGAGCTTTCGGAGTCACTCCACGGTGGCGTCGGCGTAGGCGAGGATGCCCGCCATGGAACGGACGTCGCGGTAGCGGGCGCCGCGGGTGCTCATCATGGACTCGAATTTCCCGTGGACCTCGGCCACCGAGAGGCTCGCCGCCTTCTTGCGACCCCGCTGGGCGGCGAAGAAGATCGAACGGTTGGCCCGCGCCGGTCCGGGCAGCATCTGCGCCGCGGCGGCCTTGGGCTTGTCGGCGACCTTGGCCAGGAAATCCTCCGCGTCGTCGACGCCGAGGAAGTGCGCGAGGTAGACTTCGCCGAGGGTGAGGTCGCGTCCGATCCTCAGGGCGATCCGCGAGGCGTCCCGCTTGAGCATCTCGCCGGCCATCAAGGCCGACAGGTAGGGGTCGCGGCGCAGCTCGAGGATACGGCTGCGCTCGGCCGGGTCGGCGACGTTCGGGCGGCCGTTCTCGCCCGACACAACGAGGGCAGCATCCTGGGTCAGGCCGTATTTTGGGCCGAAATCGCGAATCACACCGAGCCAGGTCCGCTCGATGAACTGGTAGAGCCCGGTGGCCGAGGAGGTCTTGGCCTGAACCTCGGTGATGAAGCTCGACTCCTTGTCGGCCACGGCCATTAGCAGCACCGGATCGGTCTGCACGGCCTGCGCGGCGCGGACGATCTTCTGCACGAGGTGGCGACGGATCTTCATCGGCCCGAACTCGAGGATGTCGTTGGGGTCGCCGATCGCGCTCTCGGTCAGCAGGTAGTCGTAGGAGACCCGATCGACGGCGTTCGAGCCGATCTCGGTGTCGAGATCGTGGATCGGCGCGAAGGCCGAGGACGAAGTCAGGACGGTGGGCGCTGCGGGCAGGATCGCCGAAGCGACGAGCTGGATGCGGGGTTTGGGCATTGGCAGGGGCATCGCTGCCGACGAGGACGCCACGGCCGCGCCGATACCGACGGCACTCAGGTCGCCACCGCGGGCGACCAGCGCGCCGAGGCCGGCGGCCAGGATCGACATCGCGACGAGCGACCGGACCAGTGCGGGCCTGCTGCCGTGGTCACGGCCGACGCGTGTCCCGAAGCTGATGACGTCGTGAGATGGAACGGCAGCTCCCGGAGGAGCCACGTAACGAGGGCCGAGAGGAGTCCGCGACGATCCAATCATGCGACCTTGCATCTGCGACACGACGCTCCCTGATTCCGCGCGACCCGCGCTGCCTCGGCAACACATGCGTTGACAGTTGTGGCGACAACACGGCTGCGCTTGTGGCAAAGCCGTGGCACCATGGGACGCGGGTGGAAGGCGCAACTGCGACGCCTTTTGGCTTGGACCGGGGATCGCCCGCTGGCCGCGTCCGGCACCTTCAGACCGCAGACGCCGTGACAGGACGAGGTTTGAAGCCTCGCACGCCCGTTTCGACCCGGACATCACGGCGAGGATTTGGGAGATAGCAGAATACCTCGGCGATGGACCTCAAAGGGCCTTCGTCACGGCGCTGATGGTGGTTCCGGCCCGTAGGCTCTCCAAGTGCGCGAGGTAGGCCGGAGCCAGACGCATCCCGAGCGGCAGATCCAACTTCGGTGGCGGCTGCCGAACGCATTGTTCGATATACGGCAGGCTGTTCCTCATGAGCGCTACGGAAAACGGCTTGGCGATCACGGCTGCGCCGCCCTCGAAGTCATCCGCGAGCGCCGCGGCATTGGCGGTCACGAACACGATCGTGACACCCTCCATGTCGCGGATGGCGCGGGCGACATCGATCCCGGAGGAACGGCCCTGGAGCTGCAGGTCCACGAAGGCGAGGTCGGGCCGCGTCGCGCGCGCCAGGGCGATCGCTTCGGATGCCGAATAGGCCGTACCGACGACGACGTGCCCCCTGTCTTCCACCAGCATTTCGAGCTGCATGACGAGCACGGCTTCGTCTTCGACGATCAGGACTCTGAGTGGCTCGTCATTCACGGTTGCTCCTAGGTGTCGGCCAACTCGCGCGGCAGACGGATGTCGATCCGGGTTCCGGGATCGGCGGGCTGCCAGCCGATACTGGCGTTGAGCTGGCGGGCCAGCGTTTCGATGAGGCGCTTGCCGAAGGAATTCTTACCGAGCGGCTGGCCCGGCATCCCGACACCGTCGTCCACGATCTTGATCCCGAAATGGGTCGCATCCGGGCGGACCGTAACGGAGAGCCTGCCCGGCCGCTCGTCGGCGAAGGCGTGCTTGAGCGCGTTGGTCAGCAGCTCGTTCATCATCAGCGCGACGGGCGGCGCCTTCTCCACCGGGATCTCGACCGCCTCCAGATCGAGATGCAGGTGGATGTCGGACCGGCCGGAGCCGCGGATGAGGTCGGTGGCGAGGTCACGGGCGAACTCGGCCACGTCGAACCGCTCGACGTTGTTCGACTGGTAGAGGCGCCGGTGGACCGTCCCCAGGGCTTCGACGCGGAGAAGCATCTGCTCCATCGACGCCTTGGCATCCGGATCGGTGATGTTGCGGGTCTGCATCGTCAGCAGCGAGGAGATCATCTGCAGGTTGTTCTTGACCCTGTGATCGACCTCGTGGACCAGCATCGTCTTGGCGGCCAGCGCGTCGGTAAGATCGCGGGTTCGCGCCGCAACTTCACGTTCGAAGCGGTCCTTCTCGCTCTGCGTCCGCTGCAGCGCGTCGACCCGGTCAGTGATGTCGAGCTGCGAGGCGAAGAAATACAGCAGCTCGCCCGCTTCGTTGGTGACCGGGCTGACATAGAGGGCGTTCCAGAAGGCCGTGCCGTCCTTACGATAGTTCAAGAGGTCGATGCCGATATCGCGGCGCGCCTGAATCGCCTCGCTCAGGAGTTTCACTGCGCCCCGGTCGGTCTCGGCCCCCTGAAGAAAACGGCAGTTGCGCCCCATGATCTCGTCACGGTCGTATCCCGTCAGGCTGCAGAACGCGTCGTTAACGAACGCGATCGGGTTGTCGTCCTGACGCGGGTCGGTGATGATCATCGCCATGCGGGTCGCGCGCACCGCGGCGGCAAAAGGGTCGCCCTTGCCGTGTTCGTTGATGAGCCTGTCGGTGAGGCGCCATGCTTCAGCCGGTTCCATCGTGCCTGTCTCTCCGCATGGTCTCGATCACCTTCGGCGCTCGCTCTGGTTGCGGCGGGGTGACTGCGCCACTGCGCGCATGAACGAATGTGGCGCGATAACGGCAGGCTTGGCCATAGGTTGCAGGCCGCGCCGCGATATCGCAGTTTTCCAGGCTTGAAGACGAGGATGGCAGCGGGCAGCGGGCGGCCCTGGCGAACCGGGGCAGTTTCCTCCTAACCCGCCGCCTAAGCCGAAGACGGGGAGGCGACGGTCGCGCCGGCTCTCTCGCGTCCGGTTGCCGGTAGACGCCGTGCGCAACTTGCCGGCGCATACGTCTTGCCGGGCGAACGTAGGAGGATCGCGCTAAAAGCGGAGAGGGGAAAGCCGACGCCCGATCGCGGATTCGAACTTTGGTACCACCGCCCCGGCTCGAACGGGGGACCCCCAGATCCACAATCTGGTGCTCTAACCAACTGAGCTACGGCGGCACTGAGCGGGCGATGTATCCTGGCCTTGCCGCCTTTTCAAGCGGGCGAAGCATCCTAGGCCGAATTCGCCTTGACGAGGATCGGCCTCGGCGCCTCCATGGCCGGATGGCGATGGTCGGAAGACAGTGCGAGATGGGCGGCCGCGGGCTTGGCGCGGCAGGTCCGGTTCCACGGTGACGATCCATACCCCGCCCATGCGGCCCGGGCTCGTCCGTTTCATCACGGTCCCGGCGCGGCTTCGGGCGCTGGTCCGCGGCGGGGAGATCGGGCTCGTGGGGCTTGCCGGCCTTGTCGGCTGCGGCGCCGGTGTCGCCGTGGCGGCGATGGGCGTCGCCGCGCAGGGCCTTCGCGAACTCCTCTACCAGATCGCGCCGGGCACGCGCCTCAGTGCGGCCACCGATCTCGAACCGGTTCTCGTCGTGATCGGGCCGGCGATCGGCGGGGCGCTCCTGGGCCTCCTGCTGTTCGTCCTGTCGCGACCGGAACGGCCGCGGCGGGCGATGATCGACCCGATCGAGGCCAATGCCCTCCATGGCGGGCGGATGTCGGTACGCGATTCCGGTCTCGTCGCGGTCCAGAACGTCGTCTCGAACGGGAGCGGCGCCTCGGTGGGGCTGGAGGCGGGGTACACGCAGCTCTGCGCGGGCTTCGCGTCGCGGCTCGGCATCGCCTTCGAGCTCCGCCGCTCGGACCTGCGCACCCTGGTGGGCTGCGGTTCTGCCGCCGCCATCGCGGCGGCCTTCGAGGCGCCGCTGACGGGGGCGTTCTACGCCTTCGAGTTGATCATCGGCACCTACTCCATCGCGATCCTGACCCCGGTGGTGGTGTCCGCCCTGTGCGGCAGCCTCGTCGCCAAGGCACTGGTTGCGCAGCCCGCACTGGTGGCCGGGGTCCAGCCGGGGAGCTTCGTGACCGGCGCCATCACGGCCATCGATACGCTGCCGAGCCTGATGCTGGGTTTGATCTGCGCCGCTCTCGGGGTCGGGATCATGCGCGCCGTCACCCTGGTGGAGTCGGGCATCCGGGCGAGCCGCGTTCCGGCCGCCGTAGCGCCGATGCTCGGGGGCTTCTGCGTCGGAGGCCTCGCTCTGGCGGTCTCGCCGCAGATCCTCTCAGGCGGGCACGGCGCCCTGCACTTGCAGTTCGAGGCGGATGGACCGGCCATCGGCGCCCTCGCACTGGCCGTCCTGTTCCTGGCCAAGGCCGCCGCCTCGGCAATCTCGATCGGCTGTGGATTTCGCGGGGGCCTGTTCTTCGCCTCCCTCTTCCTCGGAGGGCTGGCGGGCAAATGCTTCGCCGCGCTGATGCCGGAGGTGCTGCCGGGCCTCGTCGCCTTCGGCCTTACCCCGCTCGCCTACGGCGTGGTCGGAATGAGCGCGCTCGCCGTAGCGGTCGTCGGCGGCCCACTCACCATGACGTTCCTGGCACTCGAGCTCACCGGCAGCTTCCCGATCACCGGGCTCGTGCTGGTTGCGGTGATCGCCTCGTCGCTCACGGTTAGAAAGACCTTCGGGTATTCCTTCGCGACCTGGCGCTTTCACCTGCGCGGCGAGAGCATCCGCAGCGCCCACGACGTCGGCTGGATCCGCAGCCTCACCGTGGCCGCCCTGATGCGCCGGGACGCCACCACGGTGGACCTGACGACGTCACTCCCGGCGTTCCTCGCCGAGCATCCCCTCGGCTCGTCCTCGCGGGTCATCGTGGTCGACGACGCCGACCGGTATGCCGGGATCGTGCTGGTCCCCGAGGCTCACGAGGCGGCCCGCCAGGCCGCAGCCCGAGCGGACGACCCTCCGCGCCTCACCGACCTCGTGCGCTATCCCGACGCCTTCCTCCTCCCTGAGATGAACGCCAAGGCGGCGGCGGCCGCCTTCGACCGCAGCGAGAGCGAGGCGCTGGCCGTGCTGGAATCCCGCGACACCCGCCGGGTCATCGGCCTCCTCACCGAGAGCCATACGCTCAAGCGCTACAGCGAGGAGCTCGACCGGCAGAGGCAGGCCATGGTCGGCGAGGCGGTGTAGCGGGTCCAAGGACCCTTCGGACCCACCCGACGATTGACGACGGCAGCCCCGCGATCCAGACCCGGCGCGAAAAGTTCAATCGGGAGAAAGAGCCATGACGAAGGCCGGACGCCACCATCGCATCGCCGTCATCGCCGGGGACGGGATCGGCAAGGAGGTGATGCCCGAGGGAGTGCGCGTCCTCGAACGGGCCGCCTCACGCTACGGCTTCACCCTCGATCTCGACGTGTTCGACTTCGCAAGCTGCGACTACTACGCCGCCCATGGCCGGATGATGCCGGAGGACTGGAAGGCGCAGATCGGCTCGCACGACGCGATCTATTTCGGTGCCGTCGGCATGCCCGACCAGGTCCCCGACCACATCTCCCTGTGGGGCTCCCTGATCCTGTTCAGGCGGGAGTTCGACCAGTACGTCAACCTGCGCCCGGTGCGGCTGATGCCGGGGGTGCCGTGCCCGCTCGTCGGTCGCGAGCCCGGCGACATCGACTTCTGGGTGGTCCGCGAGAACACCGAGGGCGAGTATTCCAATGCCGGCGGCCGCATGTTCCCGGGCACAGACCGCGAATTCGCGATGCAGGAATCGATCTTCACGCGCTTCGGCACCGACCGCGTGCTGCGCTTCGCCTTCGACCTCGCGAAGACGCGACCCAAGCGCCACCTCACCTCGGCGACGAAATCCAACGGCATCTCGATCACCATGCCGTACTGGGACGAGCGGGTGAAGGCGGTGGCGGAGGGCTACCCCGGGATCCGATGGGATCAGTACCACATCGACATCCTGACGGCGCAGTTCGTGCTAAACCCGGACCGCTTCGACGTGGTGGTAGCCTCGAATCTCTTCGGCGACATCCTGTCCGACCTCGGACCCGCCTGCACCGGCACGATCGGCATCGCGCCCTCGGGCAACATCAACCCGGAGCGGACATTTCCTTCACTGTTCGAGCCCGTCCACGGCTCGGCGCCGGACATCGCCGGGAAAGGCATCGCCAACCCGATCGGCCAAATCTGGTCCGGCGCGATGATGCTGGAGCATCTCGGCGAAGCGGAGGCGGCCGCCGGGATCGTCTCGGCCATCGAGCGGGTGCTGTCGAACGAGGCCACACGGACCGGGGACCTGAAAGGCACCGCCGACACGGCCACCTGCGGCCGGGCGGTGGCCGACGCCGTGGGGTGAGCGGCGATCGACTCGTCAGGGCAGGCGAGTCGTTCTTCCCATGACGCTGACGCGACGCGCGTCGCGATTGCGGCGAGGCGCCAGGGTTCCTCGTCAGCGACGGCAAGGGATCCTGGCTCAAGGGCCGAGCGGCCGTTTCAATTCCCGCCGCCCTCACGGATATTCCAGGAAAGCTTGGCTATTCGTTTGGTCCGGCAAAGTCGTCGGGCCAGCAAGGACTGCATGAAGGTGACGTCCGACAAGCTTGGCCACGAAGACGTACGATCGGAACGCCCAGCTCTTCAAGACCAGATCTGATGTTGGCGGAACGCTTTTGTCGGCGCCGTCGTTTGGGGTTCGCATCGACGTCGCGAGGCGTCGTCACTCAACTGCGAACGGATTTGACCTCATGAACAAGCTCTTGCGAAGCACGATGGCGGCGGCCCTCATGGTCGCCGGCGTGGCGACGGCGGTCGCCCAGGGTGGCCCTGGCGGCGGTGGCGGCGGTGCAGCCGGCGGCGGGGCAGGCGGCGGTGCTGGTGGAGCCGCTGGCGGTGGGGCCGGCGGCGGCATGGGCGCAGGTGGTGGTGCAGGGGGTGGTGCAGGTGGCGGTGCTGGCCCGCGCGGCGGTGGAGCCGGCGGTGCCGGTGAAGCGGGCGGAGCCGGCGGCATGCGCGGCGGTGGTGCCGGCGAGGCCGGTGGCGGAATGCGCGGCGGTGCAGGCGGTGCGGGCGAGGCCGGCACGCCCGGTCGGGCCGGCGGCGCCGGCGAGCGCGGTGCTCCCGGCCGGGGCGGTGAGGATGGCGCCCGCGGTGGCCACGAAGGTGGTGGCGCGGGCCAGCGCGGCGGCGATCGCGACGGCAGGACGGAGCGGGATGGCCGCGGCGAGCGTGGCGAGCGCAACGAGCGCGGCGATCGTGGCGATCGCGATGGTCGGGCAGATCGCGACGGCCGGGGAGAGCGGGGCGACCGCGGTGGTCGTGGAGCCCGCGGCGACGGTGGTTCCGCACGGGGCGCCTTCGGGCGTCTCGGCGCTCCTCAGCGCACCGAGTTCCGACAGAGCCTGTTCCGCCGCTCCGTGCCGCGGCTCGCCGCCGGCGCTTTCGCCCTGACGGTCGGCGCTTCGATCGCCCGCAGCTACACCTTGTATGACCTGCCGCCGGACATCGTCCGGATCGCGCCGGAATACGAGGATTACCGCTACGTGCTGGTCGACGACGACATCGTCATCGTCGATCCTGACACCTACGAGATCGTGGACGTCATCCGCGGCTGACGAGAGAACGCTGGCACAGCCTTGCGGCTGTGCCAGCTATCGCGGCCCGCGGTCGAGCATCCGCGAGACCACCCGGGCCGTGTAATCGACCATCGGGACGATCCGCGCGTAGTTCAGCCGGGTCGGGCCGATGACGCCGACTACGCCGACGATCTTCTGTGCGCCGTCCCGGAAGGGTGCGGCGATCATCGACGAGCCGGAGAGCGAGAACAGCTTGTTCTCCGAGCCGATGAAGATGCGCACGCCCTCGCCGCCCTCGGCCCGCGACAGGAGGTCGATGACCTCCTTCTGCGTCTCAAGGTCTGAGAACAGGAGGCGGATGCGCTCGAGATCCTCCGCCGCGCGCAAATCGTCGAGAAGGTTGGCTTGGCCCCGCACGATGAGCTGTCGCGCATCCGTAGGTCCGACGCTCACGGCGAGTCCGGCATCGACCAGCCGCTCCGTGATGGCGTCGAGTTCGTGCTTCATCTCTTGGCGCCCGGCCTCGATCTCGGCACGCAAGCCGCCGAGGGTCCGGCCGTGCAGGCGCGCGTTCAGGTAGTTCGAGGCCTCCTGTAGGGCACCTGCGGGCAAGCCGGGTGGCAGGTCGAGGAGACGGTTCTCCACCGAGCCGTCGTCCGAGACGAGGACGACGAGGGCCCGCTGGGGATCGAGGCGCACGAACTCGATGTGTTTGAGCTGCACGTTGGTCTTGGTGGTGACGACGACGCCTGCGCCGCGCGAGATCCCGGAGAGCAGTGTCGAGGCTTCGGCGAGGGCGCTCTCGAAGGTGTGGCCGGAAGCGGCCGCGCGCATCTGCGCCTCGATACGCTCCTGCTCCTCGCGTCCGACATCGCCGAGCTCCAGCATGGCATCGACGAAGAAGCGCAGACCCTGTTCGGTGGGGAGGCGCCCGGCCGAGGTGTGGGGTGCGAAGATCAGACCGGAATGTTCGAGGTCCGCCATCACGTTGCGGATCGAGGCGGGCGAAAGCGGCATCGGCAGGATGCGCGCGAGGTTGCGGGAACCCACGGGCTCGCCGGTGGAGAGGTAGCTCTCGACGATCTGCCTGAAGATCTCCCGTGCCCGCGCATCGAGGCCGGCGAGCGCTGGGTTTGGCGAGAAGGGTCGGGGGTGCTCTGTCACGGGTCCTGTCCAGTCCCTCACTGTGTCCGCGTTGAACGCGCGGCACAAGCCGCGACGGCGTCGCGTGGTCATGCCGACGGATCTGAACAGGACACGAAAAAATCGTCGTGCAGACGGGGGCGATTTGGCGGCGTCGCGCGTTTGACAGCGCTGATCGAGCGAGCCGGAATAGGGCTGGCTCGGTCGAATGCATGGTTCCTCAAGGAGTCCCGCTGATGAAGTTTCCGTCCCCGTCCGCACTGGTCAAGTCGTCCGCCCTCGTCGTCGCGATCGTCGGCGGCATGATGCTTGGCGCCCCCTCATCCGCCGAAGCCGCGCCTGCCATGGCCCCCATCGATGTCGTCGCGCCGGCCTCCGATCTTGCCGAGGTGCGCTATGGCGGCGGCCATTGGCGCCACCATGGCCGTCACCACCGCCGTCATTTCGGCCATCACCGCGGCCGTCACTTCGGCCACCATCATGGCCGCCGCCACTTCCACGGCCGCCGCTACCGCTACTGATCGGGCGAGACTGCGGGGCGCCCTCCACCGGGCGCCCCGCTTGCTGCCGACGATTCTGACGCCTAAGAGCGCGATCTCACAAAACCGAAAACCGTGAGGGAGAGCGCCGATGCGGCCTTCGAAGCGCGCCAACGACGCCCTGCGCAACGTCACCCTCGAACGCGCGGTCGCCCGCTATGCCGAGGGTTCCTGCCTCGTCACCTTCGGCGACACCAAGGTGCTGTGCACAGCCTCCCTCGAGGAGCGCGGCCCGCCCTGGCTGCGCGGTTCGGGCAAGGGTTGGGTCACCGCCGAATACGCGATGCTTCCGCGCGCCACCCACGAGCGCAACCGTCGCGAGGTCACCTCGGGGAAGCCCTCGGGCCGCACCCAGGAGATTCAGCGCCTGATCGGCCGCTCCCTGCGTGCCGTCACCAACCTGCCGGCCATCGGCGAGCGGCAGATCACGGTCGATTGCGACGTGCTCCAGGCCGATGGCGGCACCCGCACCGCCGCGATCACCGGCGCCTGGGTGGCCCTGCACGACTGCTTCGCCTGGATGCGCGGTCGCTCGATCATCTCGGTCGACCCCCTGCGCGAGCACGTCGCCGCGATCTCCTGCGGGATCTATAAGGGCGCTGCCGTGCTCGATCTCGACTACGCCGAGGATTCGGCGGCCGAGACTGATGCCAACTTCGTCATGACGGGTACCGGCGGGCTCGTGGAGGTACAGGGTACCGCCGAGGGCAAGCCCTTCTCGGAGGACGAGCTCCTCGAATTGCTGCGCCTCGCCAAGGGCGGAATCGCCGAACTCGTTGCCCTTCAGAAGCAGGCGATCGCGTGAGCGCGCACCGTCTCCTCACCGGCAAGGTCGTCATCGCGACCCATAATCCCGGCAAGCTCGTGGAGATGCGCGAGCTGCTGGCACCGTTCGGGGTCGAAGCTGTCTCGGCCGGTGAACTCGGTCTCCCGGAGCCCGACGAGACCGGCACGATGTTCTCGGAGAACGCGGCGATCAAGGCCGAGGCTGCTGCAAGAGCCTCGGGCCTGCCGGCCTTCGCCGACGATTCCGGGCTCTGCGTCAATGCGCTCGACGGTGCGCCGGGCCTGTTCTCAGCCCGCTGGGCCGGACCGTCGAAAGACTTCTCGGCGGCGATGGCCCGGATCGCGCACGAACTCGACCGCCGCGGCGTCATCGAGCGCCGGGCGCATTTCGTCTCGGCCCTCGTCATCGCCTGGCCGGACGGCCATGCCGAGACCTTCGAGGGCCGTGTCTTCGGCGAGGTCGTGCCGCCCCGCGGGACTCTGGGCTTCGGCTACGACCCGCTCTTCCTGCCCGACGGGCATGCGCGGACCTTCGGCGAGATGTCGTCGCACGAGAAGCACGGCGTCGATTGGCTGACAGGGGCGGCGCTCTCCCACCGGGCGCGCGCCTTCGTGCTGCTGGCGGAGGCGTGCCTACGACGGGCGTGATCGAAGCCCTCTCCTCCCCCTTGTGGTGAGGGGAGAGCGTCGCGAACAAAGCTCTCCATGCGGCATCATTGATGATCCAAGCTCCCGACCACCCCACCCGCGACGCGGGCTTCGGCGTTTATCTCCACTGGCCGTTCTGCGCCGCCAAATGCCCCTATTGCGACTTCAACAGCCACGTCCGGCTGGCGCCGGTGGATGAGGCCCGTTTTCTCCGGGCGTTCCAGGCCGAGATCGCCCATGTGGCCGCGCGCACGCCCGGACGCATCGTCTCCAGCATCTTCCTCGGCGGCGGAACCCCCTCGCTGATGCAGCCCGCCACGGTGGCGGGCCTTCTCGACGCGGTCGCGGTGGCCTGGGGCACCACGCGCGACGTCGAGGTCACGCTGGAAGCCAACCCCACCAGCGTCGAGGCCGCACGCTTCCGCGGCTACCGTGCGGCCGGCGTGAACCGGGTCTCGCTCGGGGTCCAGGCGCTGGACGATGCGTCGCTCAAGCGCCTCGGCCGGCTCCACAGCGCCGAGGAGGCGCTGGCCGCCGTGGCCGTGGCGGCGAGCCATTTCGAGCGCTATTCCTTCGACCTCATCTACGCGCGGCCCGACCAGACCCCCGCCGATTGGCGCGCCGAATTGGAAGGCGCCATCGCGCGCTCGGCCGAACACCTCTCGCTCTACCAGCTGACGATCGAGCCGGGCACGCCGTTCTTCGGCCTGGCCGCTGCCGGCAAGCTCGTGCCGCCGGACGACGAGGCCGCCCGCATCCTCTACGACGTGACCCAGGAGGTCTGCGACCGCGCCGGCCTGTCGTCCTACGAGATCTCGAACCACGCCCGGCCCGGCGCCCAATCGCGGCACAACCTGCTCTATTGGCGCTACGGCGAGTATGCCGGCATCGGACCGGGCGCCCATGGCCGCCTCGTGACGCCTGACGGCCGGATCGGCACGGTGACGGAGCGCGCCCCGGAGGCTTGGCTCGCCCGCGTCGAGCGCGACGGTCACGGCCTTACCGCCACCGAGGTGCTTAGCGCCGCCGACCAGGGCGACGAATTCCTGATGATGGGCCTGCGCCTGACGGAAGGCATCGACCCGGCCCGCTACGCGGCCCTCAAAGGACGGCCCCTCGACGCCGCCCGCCTCGACGCCCTCGTGGGCGACGGGCTGGTGGCGCGCCTGGGGAGCGGGCGGATCGCCACCACGGCGCGGGGGGCGCCGGTGTTGAACGCCGTGGTGCGGGAACTGGCCGGCTGAGTGACGGATTTCAACGGGGCGCTGATGGAGGCTGATCACGCCGTGAAGAGGCTCATTCTCGTCAGTGCCTGTGTGCTGACACCGCTCGCGGCCCTCGCCGAGGCATCGACCGGCATCTATTGCGATGCGGGCTCCCAGCAGGTCGTCAGCTATGTCTGCAGCCCAGGCACCGGTCTCGATGGATCGTGGGTGAAACAGGCAAACGGCTGCTTTGCCCGCACGGTGAAAGGCTCGTGTGCAGCCTTCTCCGACAAGAGCCCGGTCTTCGATGCCACCCAATATGGCGTCCTGAACAGCGATGTCGCGACGGCCGGCATCGACCGCCTGACCCACTGGAAGACGAGAGGGAAGGTCGAGGGCCGTGCGACGAGCTTCGGCTTCAATGTGCGCGAATATCTGGGTGCTCCGACGAACGCCGATCTCGCGGCGGCGTTCGGGACGGATTGGTCGGCCGCGATCAGGCATTACGCCACGAACGGCATCTACGAGGGTCGCGCGACGCGGCTGCCGCCGGCCGCCGATACGGGTGCGAACGTCTACCTCTACAACCCACCCTTCGACCCGCCCTCGCCACGCGACGGTTCACTGACATACATCGTCACCCGACACGGCGTCGGACCCATGAACCGGAAGCTCGAAACCCGCCTGGACACGTCGAACATCACGGGCATCCCGAACACCTGGGCGGTGAACGGCGGCAACATCATCGGCCTGCCGCAGAACCTGATCGATAGCGAGTGGGGTTTCACGGGGGTTCAGCGATATGCCGGTCAGTTCGGCATCGGAATCGACAGCCGGACCGTGAAGGCCTCCCTCGACGCATTCCACCGTGAGAACAAGGCGGCTCACCCGGAGCAGACCGGCGCCCTCATCCCGGTCGTCGCCGCAAGCCGGTATGAGCCCGACGCCCTTCGCCCCTGGGCGACCGGACAGGGTGTCCGCACCGCCCTCGAGCTGCGCATCCCCTTCGCCGGCGGTTCGGCTCAGGCGGGGTCCTATGGGGGATCCCAGGTCAACACCTATTATCACCTGATCGACCGGACCTCGGGCGGCGAACGGCGTGGCTTCTACATGGGCGCTGCTATTTTCGAGACCCGTCGGGGCACATTGGACGCCCAGTACGCCTATACCCGTGACGCTTGCGGGGCCGGCTGCTCCGGCCACGACATCCTGAACATCCCCATGCGCCGCCTGACCAAAGGGGTTTCCAACCCGTTCATGTCCCTGTCGCCGGCATCCGGCGAGACTCGCTACACGACGTTCGCCGATACGGCGCCCTACGAGTACACGGTGAACGCCGCTCAGCTTCAGAATGTGATCGCGACGATCAAGGCAGAGTACAAGAAGCGGACGGGAACGGACTCGCCGCTCTCGAACGATCCGGCCGATTACTGGGTCGAGAATTGGAATTTCAACCCGGAAGTCTTCGTCGGTATAGACGAGAATGGTGCCACGAGCGGAGACGGGTGGATTGGGACCGGAGGCCGCTTCATCTCCTACGGTTCCTACTGAAAGACCGCTGAAGAATCTCGCAGCCGACCTCGAACCGCCCCCGAAGGATGCGCGGTCCGCAACGCGTGATCAGCGACAGCCGAAACCCTCGTCGCGAGCAAGCGATCGTCACGTCCCCGAAGGTCCCAGGGCCCGCGGGGCCGGCGCGACGATGGTGGCGGCGCCGTTGCGGATCTCGTTGACCGCGAGCGCCCGCTCGCTCGGGCCGTCGGGCCGGAACCGGAAGGTGCCGTCGGTGCCGGCGAAGCCCGCCGGATTGGTGAGCGTGGCATCCGCGAAGCGCTGCGAGCCGTACTGGCGGGTCAGCGCCGCGCTCAGCGAGACGGCGTCGTAGGCCAGGGTCGCGACGCGTGGCGGCGCGGCACCGAACCGCGCCTGGTAGCGCTGCGAGAAGGTGGCGAATCCGGCCGGATCGGCCGCCGCGAACCAGCCGCCCTGGAGGGCCGGCAGGGCGAAGACGCGCGGATCGTTCCAGACGGCGGTGCCGAGCGGCTTGACCCGCGCCGGCGAGAACCCCGCCCGGGTCAAGGCCGGGGCGAGGGTGGTGAGGCCCTCCGGCGTGTCGGGCAGGAACAGGGCGTCGGCCCCCGCGCCCGGCCCGGCGATCAGGCCGGCGACGCGGCCGATCGCGGCAGCCGGGTTCCCTGGGGGATAGCGCTCGATTCCCACCAGGCGCGCGCCTTTGCGGGCCACCGCCTCGCGGAACTGCGCCTCGACGGCGTTACCGTAGCTCGATTCGGGGATGAGTGCAGCGAACGAGCTGCGCCCGCCTGAGACCGCCGCGTCGACGATGCGGTCGACCTCGGTCTGCGGCAGGAAACTCATGAGGTAGACGCCGCGCGCCGCCACCGCCGCGTCGGTGGAGAAGGCGATCACCGGCTTCCCCGCCGGCCGCACGACGCCGGCCACAGCCTGGACGTTGGCGGCGAAGAGCGGACCGAGCACCAGGTCCGCGCCATCCGCGAGTGCCGCTTGGGCGGCCTCGCGTGCGCCGTCGGGGCTGCCGCGATCGTCCTTGACCAGGATCTGGAGGTCCGGCTTCTGGAAGTCCTCCACGGCGAGCTCGGCCGCGTTGCGCAGGGCGGTGCCGATGGCAGCGCCCTGGCCGGTCAGCGGCACGATCAGCGCAAGCTTCACCGTTCCGGTGCCGATCCGCGTCGCCGTCGAAGCACCCGGCGCGGGCGCGGCCGCAATCTCGGGCTCGACCGGAGGAGCATTGCGCGACCCGACCCGCGGTCCGCCATCGGGACCGCCCATACAGGCCGAGAGGAACCCGGCCAGCGCACCGAGGACGACGAGGCTGCGCAACCGGCCGAAACGGTCTCGAACGCGCATGTCACCCCCTCAAGGCCTGGACGAGGCCGGTCGTCCCCGATCCTTCGATCGGGGATAAAGTCTGGACCGGAAAAGTAAATGCACGGCTCAACCCCGCCGGCACTCCAAGGCACCGCGATGGCATGGCAAGGTGGAGTCATGACGAAGGTCCCGACCATGACGCCCCGTATCGACAATCGCAGCCGGCGCCGCCCGGCCCTGGCGGAGGGCAAGGCGCCGGCCACCTTCACGGCCTTCGGCCTCGCCGCGGAGGCCGAGCCGCTGGAGCCCGGCCTGCACGTGGTCGCGACTCCGATCGGCAACCTCAAGGACGTGTCCTTCCGCGCGCTCGCGACCCTGGCGGCGGCCGACACGGTGCTGGCCGAGGACACCCGCGTCACCCGCACGCTGCTGATGCATTACGGCATCACGACGCCGCTGGTCGCCTATCACGAGCATTCCAACGAGGCCGTCCGCGAGCGGATGATCGCCCGGATGCTCGCGGGCGAGGCGCTGGCGCTGGTCTCGGATGCCGGCACGCCGCTGGTCTCCGACCCCGGCTTCAAGCTCGTCCAGGCGGCGATCGCGGCCGGCATCGCGATCACGCCGATCCCGGGGCCGTCGGCGGTGATGACCGCCATCGTCGCCGCCGGCTTGCCGACGGACCGTTTCTTCTTCGAGGGCTTCCTGCCTCATAAATCGGGGGCGCGCCGCAACCGCCTCGGCGCCCTGGCCCAGGTGCCCGGCACTCTTGTGCTGTTCGAATCCCCGCATCGCCTGCCCGAGATGCTGGCCGACGCCGCTGCCGTTCTCGGCGCCGCCCGGCCCGCCGCGGTGGCTCGCGAATTGACCAAGCTCTACGAGACGATCCGGCGCGGCACCCTCGGCGAGCTCGCCGAAACCTTCGCGGAGGAGGGGGCGCCCAAGGGGGAGGTCGTCGTGGTGATCGGCACCAGCCCGGAGGAGCCGGAGCCCGAGGCCGTCGAGGCCGGGATGGATGCCGCCATCCTGGTGGCGCTCGAGCGGCACTCGATCAAGGACGCGGCGGCCCTCGTCGCCGATGAGACCGGACAGCCGCGGCGGGCCGTGTATGCCCGCGCACTCGCCCTCGCCAGGCGCGGCCCGGAAAGCGAGACCGATGACGAGGCCTGACCTCGGTGATCCGCAGGGCCGTCGACGCGCCACGCACGAACGCGGGCGTTCCGGAGAGACGCTGGCACTTGTCGCGCTGATGCTGAAGGGCTATCGGCCGCTCTCCCGTCGCTTCAGCGCGGCGGGCGGCGAGATCGATCTCGTCCTGCGTCGCGGCGACACCATCGCCTTCGTCGAGGTGAAGGCGCGGGCCAGACTCGACGATGCCCGCGAGGCGATCGATGCGAGGAAGCGCGCGAGGTTCTCGCGGGCCGTGCGGGCTTGGCTCGGCCGCCATCCCCGCTACGGCGGGCTCACCTTACGGGCGGATGCCGTGTTCCTGGCGCCTGCGACCTGGCCGGTCCACGTACCCGACGCCTTCACGATCGAAGGTCTGTGATGCGGAGGAGCGTGACGGACCGGGCGCTACTTGCGGGCGGCCGCCATGGCGGCGATCAGGGTACGCTTGAGATCGGCCTGACTGAAAGGCTTCTGCACGACCGGGCACTCCCGGAACGGCTCGCGGATGCCGGCTCCGCCGTAGCCCGTGGAGAACACCAGCGGCATCGCGCGCCGCACGATCGCCTCGGCGACAGGATAGATCGGCTCGCCGGCGACGTTGACGTCGAGGATGGCGACATCGAAGGCCTCGGCCTCGGCCATCTCAAGGGCCGTGGCCAGGCGTGCCGCCGGGCCGACCACGATGCAGCCGAAGTCGAGCAGCATGTCCTCCAGAAGCATCGAGATCGCTGCCTCGTCCTCGACGACCAGCACCCGGGCTCCGTTCAGCAGGTCGTCGTTCGCTTCAGCATTCACGCCGCGGTGTCTTCCCTTCGATCCGTTCCTCGTCGGAACGTATTCCTGCGGATCACCGAGCCGCGAGCCGACCGGCGGCAAACCCATGCCGCTGTCCGTACTCGCGACGTATGTTGCCGGCAGGACGGACTGGAGCCGTCGCCCGATCGACGCACGGTGTCAAGCTTTTCCCCATCCTTGGAATGGGTGGATACGAAGTGATGTAACGAAGTGATACATCCACGCGACACAGTGTATGAAACCATACAGTCATCGTCCGAGCGAGGTCTGACAGGAGCGTGGAGTCGAAACGGTTTGGACGATCCCTGGACCGGCGCGCCTGCCTCGCAGGTCTTGGGTCTATGGCGGGTCTCAGGTCCAAGGGGGGTCTCGCGTTCTTTGCGGTGACGTCGAGCCGGCCCGCGCTGGCCGCGCGTGCCCTCGTCGTCGCCTCGAAGTCCGATACGGAAGGCGCGCTGACCGGCGCCATGATCGCGCTCATGCTGGAACATCTCGGCCTCCCGGTGGTGCGCCGGCTCGGCCTCGGCCCGACACTGATCGTGCGCTCCGCGCTGCTCTCGGGAGATGTCGACGTCTATCCCGAATATACCGGCAACGGCGCCTATTTCACCGGCACCGAGGCGGATCCGATCTGGCGGACCTCGCAGAGTGCATTCGATACCATCGCCCGGACCGACGCGGGGCGCGGCCTCGTGTGGCTCGATCGGGCACCGGCCAACAACACCTGGCTGATCGCGGTGCAGGGCGATCTCGCCCGGCGCGAGGGTCTAGCCACCATGGCCGACTTCGCGGGCGCGGTCCGGCGCGGGCTGATCCGGCTCGCCGCGTCCACGGAATTCGTGGAGAGTCCGGCCGCCCTTCCGGCCTTCGAGGCGGCCTATGATTTCCACATGCCGCACGATCGCATCATCAGCCTGCCTGGCGGCGACACGGCCATGACGGCGAGGGCGGCCGCCCAGGGAATCAGCGGGGTCAATGCCGGCATGGTCTACGGCACCGATGGCGCCCTCTCGGCCCTGGATCTGGTTGTGATGGGCGATCCGAAGGGTGCGCAGATCGTCTACGAGGTCGCTCCCGTCATCCGGGCAGCCAGCCTCGAACGAGATCCACGCATCCGCCCGACGCTGGCCGCCTTGTTCAAGGGCCTCGACGCCGCGACGCTGCGTGGGCTGAACGCCGGCGTTTCCGTGGAGGGAGAGCCGCCGGAGGCGGTGGCCGAGCGCTACCTGCGCCTTCGCGGGCTCATCGGGTGAAGCGGACGACGGTTGTCTCGCGACTCGCGTGGCAGGCTGCTGCCTCCTTGGCGCTCGTGCTCCTGCTGCTGATGGGACTGTATGGCTTCCCTCTGCTGGCGGTCGCCGCCAACCGGCTCGCCATCGGCGTGCCGGCCCATGGCGCGGGAGCGATCGGCAAGACCGTTCACCTCGTCGCCGGGAGCGGGTCGACCGGGCTCCTCCTGCTGATCGGCAGACGGCGCGCGACGGCAGTGGCGGCACTCGTCCTGATCGGCTCGGGATTGCTTTTCCTGCTGGTCGGGCTTGGCGAGGGTGCGGAGGACCTCTTGGCCGCCGGGCTGGGGGCCATGCGGGCCAGCCTCGCCTCAGGCGCCTGGATCACCCTTGTGGTGCTCGGCACCGGGACGGTGTGGGCGATCCGGGACTGCCGTGTCGGCGGCCTCGGGATCGCTGTCGCGATCGTTCTGGGCGTGGCCTTGCTCTTCGCCGGCCGCACCGGATTCTTCGACCATCTGTCCCTCGCGGTCGAGTTTCAAGCCCGGCGGGCACTGGTTGCCGAGGCCGTTCTCCAACACCTCATCCTCGCGGGCGGCGCGCTCGCCCTCGCCATCCTCCTCGCTGTCGCGGCCTCGCTCTGGCGACGAGGCCAGGGCATCGTCGAGATCGCGGTCAGCGGCATTCAGGTCGTGCCGGCAGTGGCCCTGTTCGGAGCGCTGGTCGCGATGGCCTCGGCACTGCTGAAGGCGGTTCCGGCAATGCGCGAGGCCGGGTTCAGCGCCCTCGGACCGGGGCCGGCGCTGATCGGGATCGCGGCCTACCTGCTGCTGCCGCTCTGGCGTGGCCTCGCCGCCGGTCTCGGTGGCACCGACGCCGCGATCCTCGACGCGGCCAAGGCCATGGGCCTGAGTCGGACCCAGGTGCTGATGCGCGTGCGTCTACCGCTGGGCGCCCCCGTCCTGATCGGCGCTCTGCGGGTAGCGGCGGTGCAGAGCCTCGGATTGGCGACCCTGGGAGCCCTGGTCGGCGCCGGCGGTCTCGGCCGCATCGTCTTCGACGGCATGGCACAGTTCGCGCCCGATCTGATCCTGCTCGGCGCCCTGCCCATCGTGGCCCTATCGCTCGTCGCCGAGACCGCCTTGAGCGCCCTCGAAGCGAAGGCCCGCACATGGTGGAGCGCATGAGCCCGAAGCGTCGCCGATGATGCCCCGACGCCTGCGATCCGCCATCGGCTTCGCGCTCGCCGGGATAGTCTTGGCCGTCCTCAGCCATCCGGACGTTGCCGCGCACGTGGTGGTCGCCATCGGGGAGGCGCCGCTTCGCCCCGTTGGCACGGATCGGCTCCTCGCGCTGGCCGGCGACCACCTCGCGATCGCCCTGACAGGTCTCGCCATCATGGCCGTGCTCGGGATCGGCTTCGGCATCCTGGCGACGCGGGAGGGTATGGCTCCCCTCCGGCACGGCATCGATACGCTGGCGGCGGTCGCGCAGGGCATACCGCCGGTGGTGGTGGTGGCCCTGTCGATGCCGGTGCTCGGCTTCGGCGGCCCGCCGACGCTGCTGGCGCTCGTCGCCTACGGCATCATGCCCGTGCTGCGCGGCACCGTCGCTGCGATCGAGGGCGTCTCCCGCGATGCCCGCGAGGCCGGCAAGGCGATCGGGCTCAGCGCGTCCCAGGTCCTTCGCCAGGTCGAGCTGCCGCTTGCGGCGCCCGGCATTCTCGACGCCCTTCGCACCGGTCTCGTCCTGGCGGTCGCCACCGGCGCCGTCGGGGCCCTCGCCGGAGCCTCGACCCTCGGCACCCCGATCATCTCCGGCCTGCAGAACCAGAATATCCTTCCCCTCATGCAGGGGGCCTGCGCCACGGCGGCACTGGCCTTCCTGTGCGACGCCGCGATGCTGACGGTCGCTGGGCTCTGGCGGCGATGAGGCGCGCTGGGTCCGTCATTCATCCTTGAACTCGACCGTCGCGCCACGCTCGAGGGATCCTGCCAGTTCGCGGGCATCCCAGTTGGTGAGCCGGATACAGCCATGCGATTCGGTCTTGCCGACCTTCTCGGGCTCGGGCGTGCCGTGGATCCCGTAGGAGGGGATCGAGAGGTCGATCCAGACGAGGCCGACCGGGTTGTTGGGGCCGGGCTTGAGCGTGAACTTCTCTTTCGCCTTCACGCCTTTGAAGGCATATTTCGGGTCGTAGGTGTAGGTCGGCTCGTAGGCCACGGCTTCGACCTTGGCACTGCCGGAGGGAGCGGGCTTCTCCTCGCTTCCGATCGAGGCCGGATAGAAGGCGCGCAGTTTGCCTTCGCTATCGAAGGCGCGGACCTGCCGCGAGGATTTGTCGACCTCGATGCGGGTCACCTTCTTTGGGGTATCGTCGCTCTTGGTCTCGACCTTGCCGTCGCCTTTGTTCTCGTCCTTCTTGGCGTCGTCCTTCCTGGCCTCTTCCTTGTCACCGTCCTTGGCCTTCCCCTTGGCCCGAGCCTTCGCCTCGGCCTTGGGCTTGCCGCGCTCCATTGCCGGCACCGCCGCGACTGCGATCACGGTGCCCGGCTTGTCGAAGGCGGCGTCGGGATTGAGGGCGCCGAGCAGGTCGCGGGACATGTGGAAGCGCTCGGCGAGCATCTCGCGCACATCGGTGTAGCCCATCGCTTCGAGCGAGGCCTGTTCCTCCATCTTGGCCGGGATCTTCTCGACGAACGGCCCCGCGGTATCGGCCTTCGTGATGGTGTAGTCGACGATGACCGGATCGATGCCGGAGGCCTGGAGCCTGTCGAAAACCTCCTGGTTCAGGGCCGTGGTCGCCGGCAGCCCCTGCGCCACCGCGAAGGCCGAGAGCGCACCGCGAAAATTTTCGCCGTCGCGCCCGTCGATCGCACCGGGCGAGAAATGCATCCGGCCGAGCAGCACCTGGGCTTTGAGCAGGAGAGCATCCGGCCTTTTCCCATTGGCCTTGGACGTCTTGGATTGCGCGGATTTGGATTTCGCGGATTGCTTGGTCTCGCCGGCCGCCGAAGGCCCGAAGGTCGCGGCGTTGACCGCGTCCCGAGTCAGGGGCGCCTTCGCCGCCACGCTCTCCTTCGCCTCCTCCTTGCCGGCCTTCGCCTTGCGTCCCTCGGCCAGGCCGGGTCCGCATGCGGCGGCCAAGGCCAGAAGGACCACCAACGCACGTACCCCAGACCTGCCCATCACCGATTCGCTCCCACGGAATGCAACCGCAAAGATCATCGCGGCGCCCGAGCCATCAAGGCGCGACGCCGTCCGGTGTTCCATGTCCGGCCACGGTCAATATCCCTGCGAGGTTCGGTCCCTATTGGCAGAGGCGATGCCCGGCATTCCGCTCGCGCTCGTCGAGATGGAGATGGTTCGCATGGGCGGCGTCCGAGCCGGGGCCGAGGACCGTTCGGAAGAAGCCGCAGGCCTTGGCCTGCACCACTGCCTGGAACGACGCCTCCGGCGTTCCCGCCGCAGAGGCGCCGACGCGGATCGGCGCGCGGTTGGAAAAGCCATAGCCCATCACGTCAATGGCATTGGCGAGTGCATGCTCGCTGAGCTTGGCATCGGTGCTGTGGTTCTGGCCGCGGCACTCGTAGCTTCCCACCGACAGGCTGGTGAGCGGTTGCCCGAGGTCCCGCTCGGACGCGAACTGAACCTCCGTCGTCCAGCGGGCCAAGGCCTCGGCTGCGCCGCACACGACCGTCGCCGCTGGCTCGATGGCGACGCCCTTGAGGCTGGAGAGCTTCAGGGGTCTCTCGGCTCCGCACTGGCCGAGGACGATGGGTGGCAGCGCCTCGAACGTCGCACCGAGGCTCGTGAGCCGCCCCCGGCACGCTGTGTCGTCGGGCGGTTGCACCTTGAGGGCGAGGATTGCCTCACCGCTGAGTTCCGGGGGACGTTGCGGCGGCGACGGCATCTCGGCGGCCGGGGGAGGAGAGGGCGATGGCGCAAGCTCCGTCGGTCGTTCAGGAGGAGTCGGAGCAGGCGCAGCGACAGCAGGTGACGGCCCCTGAGCCGGCGTCAGTTCCACCGGCCGGGCCGGAGGCGTCGGCAGGCCGGCGGGCGGAAGGGAGGGCTTGTCCTGCGCCAGGAGCAGCGACGGCGAAAGCAGGGCGAGCGCCGGCAGGACGGCCATCAGCAGCTGGGCAAGTCGTTCGGGAAGGCGGTCGGGACGCCGGGCGGCGACGGGCGGTCGTTGGGAAGACATGGCGCCCTGGTGCTCCCGGCATCACTGGTCTTGAAGCGCCGGCGTCGAACGGCCTGCGTCGTGAGGATCGCTTTGCTTAGGCCTCCGGTGCCCTCTACCATCCGCGCAACGAACGACCCAGCAAGGACGACAATGACCACGAGCACCACCCGTTCCGAAACGGCGACCGGCCCCTTTGCGGAGACCACTTGGGATACGCCCTACGGCCTGCCTCCCTTTGAGCGGATCGCGCCCGCGCATTTCCTCCCGGCCTTCGAGCAGGCGCTCGACACGCATGACGGCGAGATCGCGGCCATTGCGGGCGACACGGAGGCGCCTTGCTTCGCCAACACGGTGGCGGCGATGGAGCGGGCCGGCCAGGACCTCGACCGCGTCGCGTCCGTGTTCTTCAATCTCAGCGGCAGCCACACCAATCCGGATCTGCAGGCGGTCGAGCGCGCGATCACGCCCCGGCTCGCCCGTCACGGCAGCGCGATCTACCTCAACCCCGACCTTTGGGCTCGGATCTCGGCCGTGGACGCCGAGGCCGAGGGCCTGGGCGGCGAAGAGCGTCGCGTGCTCGACCGCTACCGCATCCGCTTCCGCCGGGCCGGCGCCGACCTTGCACCGGAGGCCAAGGCCAGGATGGCGGAGATCAGCGTGCGCATGGCCGAACTCGGCACGCGCTTCAGCCAGAACCTGCTCGCCGACGAGAGCGGCTTTGCCCTCCCGCTCGACGGCGAGGACGACCTCGCCGGTCTGCCGGACTTCCTGCGCTCGGCCGCCGCCAGTGCCGCCAAGGAGCGCGGCGGCGAGCACGGCCACGTCATTACCCTGTCGCGCTCGCTGATCGAGCCGTTCCTCGTCTTCTCGACCCGCCGCGATCTGCGCGAACGGGCCTACGAAGCCTGGATCCGCCGCGGCGAGAATGGGGGCGATCACGACAACCGCACGGTCATCGCCGAAATCGTCGCCCTGCGGGCCGAACGGGCGCGGCTCCTCGGCTTCGAGAGCTTCGCGCATTTCAAGCTCGCCGACACCATGGCGGCGACGCCCGACGCGGCGATGGATCTGCTGCGCAACGTCTGGACGCCCGCCCACCGCCGCGCCGCCGCCGAGCGCGACCGGCTCCAAGCCCTGGTCCAGGCGGAAGGCGGAAACTTCGCACTGGCCCGGCACGATTGGCGCCACTACGCGGAGAAGCTGCGACGGGCCGAGCACGACCTCGACGAGGGCGAGATCAAGCCGTACCTGTCGCTCGACGGTGTCATCGCCGCCGCCTTCGACACCGCCTCAAAGCTGTTCGGGCTGAGGTTCGAGGAGTTGGAGGATTTTCCGCGCTACCATCCCGACATCCGCGCCTGGAGCGTGCAGAACGCCGACGGATCGCAGGTCGGCGTCTTCATCGGCGATTACTTCGCACGCGCCTCGAAGCGCAGCGGCGCCTGGATGAGCGCCTTCCGCTCGCAGGAACGCCTCACCGCCGACGTGAAGCCGATCATCGTCAACGTGATGAATTTCGCCAAGGCACCCGTCGGTGAGCCGACGCTCCTGTCCTTCGACGATGCCCGCACACTGTTCCACGAGTTCGGCCATGCCCTGCACGGGCTCCTCTCCGACGTGACCTACCCGATGCTCGCCGGCACTGCCGTACCCGGCGATTTCGTGGAACTGCCCTCGCAGCTCTACGAGCACTGGTTCGAGCAACCGCAGGTCCTGCGCGAGCACGCCCGGCACTACCTCACGGGCGAGCCGATGCCCGAGGATCTGCTCAAGCGCCTGCTCGCAGCCCGTACGTTCAACCAGGGCTTCTCCACCGTGGAGTACACGGCCTCGGCGATCGTCGACATGACGCTGCACCTGTCGAGCGCGGGCGAGGACGGGCTCGACGTGCTCGCTTTCGAGGCGGACGCCCTGGAGCGCATCGCCATGCCGGCGGAGATCTCGATGCGGCACCGGAGCCCGCATTTCGCGCACATCTTCTCCGGGGACGGCTATGCGGCCGGCTATTACAGCTACCTGTGGTCGGAGGTGCTCGACGCCGATGCCTTCGATGCCTTCCGCGAGGCCGGCGACATCTTCCATCCCGAGACCGCGTCGCGGCTGCGCACCTACGTCTACGGGGCCGGTAATCTGCGCGACCCGAAGGAGGCCTACACAGCGTTCCGAGGACGGCTTCCGAGCATCGACCCGCTGCTCCGCAAGCGGGGGCTCGCAGCCTGATCATGGTAACCCTTCGGTAAAGAAACGTCCTTAACGATCGTGGCCTGGATTATCGGGACCAACGGTCATGACGGACATCATCGCTGCGGCACGGCCCCCGTCCGGCTCCAAGGATGCCGCCCTTTCGGCGGCCGACTTGCTGAAGCAGGCGGTCTCCGGGTCCTCCAATTCCGGATCGGAGAAAGCGCCTTCGGACGCGAAACCGGTGAGCGCCCTGCGGCGCAAGCTGCTCGGCGCCGTCGATGCCCGCGCGGCGATCGTCGGGGGCGCCGCACTCAGCCTCGGTCTGGTCATCGGAGCCGGGAGCGCCGGTCTGATCATGTCGGGCAGCGACATGGCCACGTCCACGCTCTCGCAGCTCAAAGCCGATGTGGATGCCGGGCGGGCCGAGACGGCGCGTATCTCGGGAGAGATCGGGCGCTTGACCGGGACCATCGTCAAATCGGGCGAAAGGATCGCCGAGGACGCCAAGGCCACCCGCACCGAACTTACCCAGCGCGTGACGCGGATGGAGCAGACGCTGGCCACGAAGCTCGTCGCATTCGCAGAAAAGCAGGACGTAGCGGATCGCGAGCAGGTGGCCCGCCTATCGTCCCTGGCGACACTGATCGAGAAGCGGACCGCGCCGCAAGCCATCGTCCCACCGGCGTCCGCGCCGCAGGCCGCGAAACCGGCCCTTCCGGATCCCGTCCAGACTGGCTCCATCGCCGAGGCGAAAGCAGCGGCGGACGTGAAACAAAAACCAGCCGCCATCGCGAACTGGGCAGTCCGTGAGGTCTATGACGGAATCGCGGTGCTGGAGGATCGCAAGCGACGCCTCGTGGAGGTCGCCCGGGGGGACCTGGTCCCAGGCGTAGGCCGGGCGGAATCGATCGAACGCCGCGGCCGGATGTGGGTCGTCGTCACCAAGGACGGACTCATCACGCCTCAGGACTGGTAGCGCCGACGATCACTGGTTCGGAACGGCGGACTCGATCTCGGCTGGCCGTTGAGGAAACCGGCTTTCCATCGTGAGGGGATCTGCCATGGTGGCCGAGCGCTCGGCCCTGCAACGGCCATGAGTCAAGGCGCGGGTCTGAGCCTCGCGCGTCGGATGGAGAATGGCCGCAAGGAGTGCGAAGCCGCTCTTGTCGGAGCCGAGATTTTTTGCGTCGAAAACGGGCATGACGGTCACCGGGCCAGGGGCCACGAAAAACTGTGCGGAGAGGGACGCAAACACGACTGTGGTGAATAATGGGGACGGCGGCGATAAGTTCCAGAATCTTTTTTGGTCTTTACGACTTATTCGTTCTTGCAGTCCCGACAAGTGTTCGCAGTGCGTAGGCACACACCCCTTAATGGTGATTTGACGCGCGATGCTGGGTCGCCACCCGACCGGCCGGTCCATCTCTTGTCCCGGAGCCAAGTGATCCGGGAGCCGAGTGAATCGTCGGCCAAGGCCAACCGCAACGGCATTTCGCACGGCGGGACGACGCCCAGAGCGGCCTGCATCGAACCCGCGCGAGGTCTCAGACTCCGGACACGCCCCAGGAAGGATCGCGACGCGGGAGCGTTCGCACGGCGGTTATCGTCGCGGTGCGAAGGACGCCTCCCCGGCGCGAACGCTCACCACCAAGCACGAGGTCGGGACGGGGAGGGCGTCCAGAGGCCTGGCTCGCCGAAATCCGAGGGTGCCCGATCGGCATCGACCCTTACGGACGCCGCGTTCGGACGCCGGGCCGCAGGAGGACCGGCCGGCGGCCTGACGACCTGGCTCGCACGTCTCTGAGGTTCCGCGGAGACGCTCACCATCGCTCCCCCGGTGGAGCCGAGACCAAGGGCGGTCCTCATCCGGGCGTCGTATCCATACAGGTCGGGGAACGTCCGGTAGGCTCCGCCTTCGTCCAGGACGGCCGTGAAATAGGCGAGGTGGACCGGGAGCTTCTGGGACAAGCGGACCGTGCGCTCACCTTTCCCGATGAGCTTCTTCAGACGCTCGCTCGACCATTCGGTCGGCAGGACGGAATCGGCGAAGCGGAAGGGGTCGTCGACCCGCACGCAGCCATGGCTCAACGCGCGGTGGGACGCCGAGAACAACGACCGGTTCGGCGTGTCGTGCAGGTAGACCGCATGGTTGTTAGGAAACATGAACTTGATGAAGCCGAGCGCATTGCGCTCGCCCGGCGGCTGGCGGACCGAAACGGTCTTGCCGTTGTACGAGACCTGATAGCCCCGCCTGGCGGCGTAGCCCGGATCGCGGGCGAGCGCGGGTAGGAACTCGTTCTTCAGGATCGAGGGCGGGACGTTCCACGACGGATTGACGACCGCGTATTCCATCAGGCCGGAGAAGATCGGGGTCGGCGACTCGGTCTTGCCCACGATCACTCGCGCCTCGTCGCGCGAGCGCCCGTCCCGGACCACCCGCAGCCGGAACTCGGGGATGTTGACCATGACGTAGTCCGGCCCGAGCTCCGAGGGCAGCCAGCGCCAGCGCTCCATGTTCACGATCAGCGCGGCCTCGTCGGCACTGCCGCGGGGCGCGACCGCGGGCATGGCCAGTGCCACGACCGTCTGCGCGGTGAGCGTGCCGGTCGGCGCCAGGCCGCGCTTCTTCTGGAATGCGATGACTGCGGCGGCGACGCCCTGGTCGTAGGCCTCGGGCTCGCCGGGCGACGCATCAAGCGTTCCGGCGGAACGGGTCTCGAGGTCGAAATGGTTCCGGATCAGCGGCACCCGAGGATCGCGCATGCCGAGCTTCAGCACCGGACCGGCCGGCAGGTTCAGGGTCGCGGAAGCCGGCTGGCTGCGGTCGCGGATCGTGGCGAGGCGGGCCTTGAGGGCGCGGTAGCCGGGTTGGTCGGGATTGAAGCGCTGCAGGAGACCCCCGGCTTCCGGACCACCGGACGCGAGGCGCCCGAGTACGGCGTCCGCCCCGGGCAGATCGAGGGTCGGGGTGACGAGGCGCGACAGCCCCGCGAGATTGATGCGACCGCCGCGGGCGTCGCGCGCATAGAGGGCCACGGCCGAGGAGAGCTTCAGGTCGGCCTGGGCGACCTCGGCGTCGGTCAGCTTGGCAGTGCCCAGGACGGGGACCGGATAGGCCGAGGGATCGAGCCCGTCCTCGCCGGCCTGCGCCAGGCGCGCGATCACGGCCTTCGCCGCAGGGGTGAACGCGCCCTCGACGATCCAGACGGGCTTGAACGCGCCGAGCGCGTAGAAGGCCTGCATCGCCTCGCGATCCTTCGTGGTCAGCCTCGCGAGAAGCGGGGCCGGATCGGTCAGCCGCGCGGCGACGGCCGCGCCGAGCGGATCGGATGGCGGAGCAAGGGGCGCGGTCGCCTGAGCCGCGCCCGCCGTCTCGCTGGCAACGTCCGGCTTGGCAACGTTCGGCTTGGCAACGTCCGACTTGGACTGCATGCCCGCCGCCTCTTCGTCGATCTCGGCCGGGACAGGGTCCGCTAGCTGGATCGCAGCGCTCGACGCCTCGCCCGGGATCGCGGCCTGTGCGTAGGCGGCGGGCACCGTGAAGGCCGCATGTCCGACGTAGGCCGCCAGAGCGGTGGCCAGGGCGACGGAGGCGGAGCGCGAAGCGCCATTGGCAGCGCTCATGGTTGCAACTCCTCGGCAACGAGCCGTCCGGCCCGTCCCAGGTTAAAGATCATCGTACCAAGCGCGGCCGTGCGCAACGGCACGGACCTCAATCGATGGTGTCCCAAGCGCGCTCGGTCGCGGCTCAGGCCGCGGCCTCGTCCTGCTTGTCCTCGGCATCGAGGCCGAGGTCCTTGAGCTTGCGATACAGGGTCGAACGCCCGATGCCGAGCCGGCGCGACACCTCCGACATGCGACCGCGATAGAATTGCAACGCAAAGCGGATCGCCTCGCTCTCGATCACGTCCATGGTCTTCATCTCGCCGGTCTCGTCGAGCACGAGAGACATGGCGTGCGGATCGCGCACCTCGACCCGGACGATCTCGCGCACCGGCTCGGGCATCCCAGGACGGACCATCGGCTGATGGGGAGCGGCCGGGATGCGGACGTCGAAACCCTCGACCTGCGCGGCGATCTGGGGGAACTCGGCCACGGTGAGCTCATCGCTGTCGGCGAGCACGACCGCGCGGAACAGGGCGTTCTCGAGCTGGCGGACGTTGCCGGGCCATCCATAGCGGCTCAGCAGCGCCAGCGCCTCCGGGGTCACGGACCGGATCCGCTTGCCCTCTTCCGCGGCGAAGCGCGCGCAGAACGAGCGCACCAGATCCGGGATGTCCTCGCGGCGCGCCCGCAGGGGAGGCAGGGTCATCGGGAAGACGTTGAGCCGGTAGTAGAGGTCCTCGCGAAAACGCCCCTGCTTGACGAGGTCGAGGAGCGAGCGGTTCGTCGCCGAGATGAGGCGGATGTCGACACGCACGCTGCGCTTGGCACCGACGGGGTCGACCTCACCCTCCTGCAGGGCGCGCAGAAGCTTCACCTGGGCGTCGAGGGGCAATTCGCCGATCTCGTCGAGGAACAGCGTCCCGCCCGAGGCCTCGACGAACTTGCCGGTATGGCGCTCGGTGGCGCCCGTGAAGGCGCCCTTCTCATGGCCGAACAGAGTCGACTCGACCAGGTTGTCGGGGATCGCCCCGCAATTGACGGTGACGAACGACTTGCCGCGCCGCTCGCCGGAGCCCTGGATCGCGCGGGCGAGGACCTCCTTGCCCACTCCCGATTCGCCCTCGATGAGGACGGGGATGTTGGATTTCGCGGCGCGCTCGGCCAGCCGCGTCACCCGGTCCATGTCGGGGCTCTTCGAGGCGAGGTCCTTGAAGCTCAACGAGCCGGAGGCTCGCCGGCGCATGCGCCGCACCTCCTCCTCGAGCTGGTCGACCTTCAGAGCGTTCTTGATCGAGACCTGGAGCCGTTCGGCGCCGGCCGGCTTGACGACGAAATCGGTGGCCCCCGCCCGCATGGCGGTGACGACGGCATCGATCGAGCCGTTGGCGGTCTGCACGATGACCGGCGTATCGATCCCGGCCTTGCGCAGCTCGGCCATGACGCCGAGGCCGTCGAGGCCGCCGGGCATGACGAGGTCGAGGAGGAGGACGTCGATCGAATCACCTGCGCGGAGCATCTCGAGCGCCTGCTCGCCGCCCTCGGCCACTTTCGCGTCGAATCCGAGACGGCGCACCATGGCCTCCGCGAGGCGACGCTGCACGGGATCGTCGTCGACGATGAGGACGGTTGTCGACATACGATGAGACCCCGGGTCCGTGAGGCGAGGAAGGCGGCCGCATCCCCGGACGACCCTTGCGGGATGTACCTGCGACGCCGACCGGCCGTTGTTTCGTTTCGAGCCGTAGCGTGCAGCAAGAGCGTAAAGCTGCGCTTAACGACGATGGCGGTTATCCGTGCTCGGCCCCGGCGATCCTCCATCGGCCTCGCTGCGACGGGTTGCCCCTGGCGATGGATGACGATTGCTCGGTTGATCGCGGGGCCGTCGCGCTCGATATCAGCGCAGGAACGGTGGCACGTCACCGAACGAAGCGGCGGCGCTCCGCGCCGCATGGGGATGTTGAAACATCATGTCGATCCGATCCGTCGCGAAGACCGTCCTCTCGAGCCCGACGCGACAGACCGAAGGCGGAAGTGCGGCCCGGGCGGCGGCCCTGGCGGTGGATCTGGGCGCCCTGCCGGAATGGGATCTCTCGGACCTGTATTCCGGCATCGACTCGTCGGACTTCCGCGCCGACCTCGCCCGCGCCGAGGCGGAATGCCGGGACTTCTCGGCCCGCTATGCGGGCGAGGTCGCGGCGATCGCCGCCTCCGGCGATGCCTCCGCTCGGCTCGGGGAGGCCGTGAGGGCCTACGAGGGAATCGAGGATCTCCTCGGCCGGCTGATGTCCTTTGCCGGCCTCGTCTATTCCGGCGACACCACCGACGAGCGGCGGGAGAAGTTCTACGGCGACACCCAGGAGCGCCTGACCAAGGCCTCGGGCGACCTCCTGTTCTTCACCCTCGAACTCAACCGGGTCGAGGACGCGGTGATGGACCGGGCCATGACCGATGGCCCCCTGAGCCATTACCAGCCCTGGATCGAGGACCTGCGCCGGGAGAAGGCGTTCCAGCTCGACGACCGCACCGAGAAGCTGTTCCTGGAGAAGTCCGTCACCGGGCGGGCCGCCTGGAACCGGCTCTTCGACGGCACCATCGCGAGCTTGCGCTTTCCCGTCCAGGGTGAGCAGCTGACCCTCGAACCGACGCTCAACCGGCTCCAGGATTCCGACGGAGAAATCCGGAAGGCGGCGGCGGGCGCGCTCAGCGAGGTGTTCCGCGCAAACCTGCGGACCTTCACGCTGATCACCAATACGCTGGCCAAGGACAAGGAGATCTCCGACCGCTGGCGCGGGTTCTCCGACGTGGCCGACGCGCGCCATCTCGCCAACCGGGTCGAGCCCGAAGTCGTGGCCGCGATGGTGGAGGCCGTTCAGGCGGCCTATCCGCGCCTCTCGCACCGCTACTACCGGCTCAAGGCACGCTGGTTCGGCGTCGAGGCGATGCCCTACTGGGACCGCAACGCACCGCTGCCCCGCGTCGAGCAGCGCACCATCTCCTGGGCGGAGGCCCGCGACACCGTGCTCGACGCCTACGGGGCCTTCTCGCCACGGATGGCCGACATCGCCAGGAGCTTCTTCGATGGGCGCTGGATTGATGCCCCGACCCGGCCCGGCAAGGCGCCGGGCGCCTTCGCGCACCCGACGGTGCCCTCGGCGCACCCCTATGTCCTCGTGAACTACCAGGGCAAGCCGCGGGATGTGATGACCCTGGCGCACGAACTCGGCCACGGCGTGCACCAGGTCCTGGCCGGCCCGAACGGCGCCCTGATGGCCCCGACACCCCTGACGCTGGCCGAGACCGCGAGCGTGTTCGGCGAGATGCTGACCTTCCGCCGCCTGCTCGCCGGCATCACAGACCCGAGCCAGAAGCGCGCGATGCTGGCGGCCAAGGTCGAGGACATGATCAACACGGTGGTGCGCCAGATCGCGTTCTACTCGTTCGAGCGCAAGGTTCACCTCGCCCGGGCGGAGGGCGAGCTCACCGCGGAGCAGATCAACGCGCTCTGGATCTCCGTGCAGGCGGAGAGCTTAGGGCCCGCCATCGCCCTCGACCCGAGCTACGAGCCGTTCTGGGCCTACATCCCGCACTTCATCCACTCGCCGTTCTACGTCTACGCCTACGCCTTCGGCGACTGCCTCGTGAACTCCCTCTACGGGGTCTACGCCACGGCCGAGACCGGGTTCGTCGAGCGCTACTTCACCCTGCTCTCGGCCGGCGGCTCGAAGCCCTACGGCGAGTTGTTGGCCCCCTTCGGCCTCGACGCCCGCGACCCGGCTTTCTGGCAGATCGGGCTCACCATGATCGAGGGGATGATCGAGGAACTCGAGACCATGGAGGGCTGACGCGCCCTTTGCGCCGAACGGCCTTGCGTTGTACGGAACGTACAACGCAAGGCCGCTACCATGAAGCTCGAAGTGAAGAAGATCGGAAACTCCACCGGGCTCATCCTGCCTCGGGAGTTGATGAGCAAACTCAATCTCGCCCAAGGGGATTGGCTCTACGTGACCGAGAGTACCGATGGCTCGGTCCGATTATCGCCCTACGATCCGACCTTCGAGAAAGGCATGAAGATCGCCGAGAAGGCGATGAAGACGTATCGCAACGCCCTGTCCGAACTCGCCAAGTGAGCGAACAACAGGGCGAGGTCGTTTGGCTGACGAGCGACCTCGTCCAAGCCATTCACGCGCACCAGCTCAAGCTCTTCGGCGGCCCAACGGGCGTTCGCGACGAGGGCGCGCTTGAATCCGCTCTCGGCCGCCCGATGAACCGGGCGGCTCATGGAGACGTCGATCTGGCCGAATTGGCTGCCGCCTACGCCTTCGGGATCGCGAAGAACCATCCGTCCATTGATGGCAACAAGCGTGCGGCTCTTCTGGCATTGATTACATTCCTCGGTCTCAACGAGGTCGATCTCGTGGTCGAAGAAGCCGAAGCCGTAGTGATGATCCGAGGCCTCGCCGCCGGCGAGGTCGACGAAACCGGCCTTGCCCGCTGGATTCGCGACAACTGGCCGGCCGCCTGAAGCCCGCGACCCGCGGCCTCATCGCCCTGGCATCGGGTCGATCTCGGCTTATGTCGAGGTCACCCACACTGCTCAGCGGATCTCCCCTTGATGGCCGACCACGACAGCGAAGCCAATCGCTTCTCCGCACGCGCCAGCCGCTACGCCCGCGTCGGCGCCAATGTCGGCGGGGTGGCGGCGCGCATGGCCGGCGCCAAGCTGTTCGGTGCCAAGGGCGGCGAGACGCCGACCAACGCGGCGGCGTTGGCCCAGGCGCTCGGCGGCCTCAAGGGGCCGATCATGAAGGTGGCGCAGCTTCTGGCCACGGTGCCGGACCTGCTGCCGCCCGAATACGCCGCCGAGCTGCAGAAGCTCCAGGCCGATGCACCGCCGATGGGGGCGGCCTTCGTCAAGCGTCGCATGATGGCGGAGCTCGGTCCGGACTGGCAGTCGCGCTTTACGAGCTTCGACCTCAAGCCCGCGGCCGCAGCCTCTCTGGGGCAGGTCCACAAGGCCGTGGGTCTCGACGGGACGCCCTACGCCTGCAAGCTCCAGTATCCGGACATGCAGTCGGCCGTGGAGGCCGACTTGACCCAGCTCGAGGTCGCCTTCGCCCTGCATCGGCGCATCAGTTCCTGGCTCGACACCCGCGAGATCGCCAAGGAGATCGGCGCGAGGGTGCGCGAGGAGCTCGACTACGAGCGCGAGGCCAAGCACGCCGTCCTCTACGGGAACGTCCTGCGCGACATCGACGTCGTGCGGGTGCCGGCGATCCATCAGGACCTCTCGACGAAGCGCCTGCTCACCCTGGGCTGGCTCGAAGGCGAGAGGATCCTGAGTTTCTCGGAATCCTCGATCGAGATCCGAAACCACCTCGCGCAGTCGATGTTCAAGGCGTGGTGGCACCCGTTCAGCCGCGCCGCCGTCATCCATGGCGACCCGCATTTGGGCAACTACACCGTCTTCTCGGAGGGGGGTGAGCCGAGCGGCATCAATCTTCTCGACTACGGCTGCGTCCGCATCTTCCACCCGCGCTTCGTCGGTGGCGTGGTCGACCTCTATCGCGGGCTCCTCACCAACGATCAGGCACGCATCGTCCACGCCTACGAGACCTGGGGCTTCAAGAATCTCAACCGGGAGCTGATCGACATCCTGAACATCTGGGCCGGCTTCATCTATGGGCCGCTCCTCGAAGACCGCACCCGTACGGTCGCCGACGGCGTCAAGCCGGGGGATTACGGCCGCCGCCAGGCCTTCGAGGTCCACCAGGCGCTCAAAGCACGGGGGCCGGTCACCGTGCCCCAGGAATTCGTCTTCATGGACCGGGCCGCCGTTGGGCTGGGCGCCGTCTTCCTGCACCTCCGGTCGGAGCTGAATTATCACCGGCTGTTCGAGGCAGAGATCGAGCGGTTCTCACTGGACGAACTGTCGGCCCGTCAGAGTCAGGCCCTCGCCGTCGCGGGGTTGCCGGAACCCGTCTGACGGATCAGCGGCCTCCATCGCGTCCCCTGCGAAAACCGTTGAATGGATTCCATCGGCCCGCAACTCGATTGCGGGCCGCTTTGGCTTGCGCTAGATCCCCTTGGAACCAATCAAGACGACGTCACGGGGACGACCACACGATGGCCGATACGAAGACCACGCCCGGTTATGGCTACAGCCCGGCGATGGACGACAAAACGCACGAACAGACCTATCGTGGCTTCGTCCGTTTCGTGGAAATCGGCACCGTCGTGGTGCTCTGCTGGGTTCTTGCTCTGGCGGTTGGCGGCATTCGTGAAGCATGGCTGATGGCGATCTTCGGCGTGTTCCTTTCGGGCGCCGCGGGTGCGGTCGGCGCCCTCTCTCCGGCGATCGGCTGGAAGGGCCCCCTCGTCGTGGGCATCCTCCTTGCCCTGTACCTCGCCTTCGCCTGAAGCCGCCTTCTTGCCGGCCATCACATCGGTCCGTTCCGTGGGGAATCGTTGAATGCGCGTCGCTGTCCTGTCTGAGACGGATTCTGCGGAGCCGCGAGTCGCGGCGGTCCCCGAGACGGTGAAGAAGTTCAAGGCGCTCGGCGCCGACGTCGTCGTCCAGTCCGGTGCCGGCACCAAGGCCGGCGTGCCGGACGGCGAGTACGAGGCGGCCGGCGCCACCATGGCGGCCTCCGCAGAGGAGGCGGCCCGCGACGCCGACCTGATCTTGAAGGTGCGCCGCCCCGCCGCCGACGAACTCGGCGTCTACAAGAGCGGTGCGACCGTCGTGGCGATCATGGACCCCTACGGCAACGAGGACGCGCTCAAGGCCATGGCCGAAGCCGGCGTCACCTCCTTCGCCATGGAGTTGATGCCCCGCATCACCCGCGCTCAGGTCATGGATGTGCTCTCGAGCCAGGCCAACCTCGCCGGCTACCGGGCCGTGATCGACGGTGCCTCCGAGTACGGCCGCGCCATGCCGATGATGATGACGGCCGCCGGCACCGTGCCCGCCGCCCGCGTCTTCGTGATGGGCGTCGGCGTCGCCGGCCTGCAGGCCATCGCAACCGCGCGCCGCATGGGCGCTGTCGTCACCGCCACCGACGTGCGGCCCGCCACCAAGGAACAGGTGGAGTCGCTCGGGGCCAAGTTCGTCGCTGTCGAGGACGACGAGTTCAAGCAGGCCGAAACCTCGGGCGGCTACGCCAAGGAGATGTCGGCCGAGTACCAGAAGAAGCAGGCCGAGCTCGTGGCGACCCACATCGCCAAGCAGGACATCGTCATCACCACGGCGCTGATCCCCGGCCGGCCCGCACCCAAGCTGATTTCCGAGGCGATGGTCGCCTCGATGAAACCGGGCTCGGTGCTGGTCGATCTCGCGGTGGAGCGCGGCGGCAACGTCGAGGGCGCCAAGCCCGGCGAGATCGTCGTGACGGGCAACGGTGCCAAGATCGTCGGCCACCTCAACGTGCCAGGCCGGCTCGCCGCCACAGCGTCGAACCTCTACGCACGCAACCTCTACGCCTTCGTCGAGACGCTGGTCGACAAGGAGGCCAAGACACTGGCGATCAAGTGGGACGACGAGCTCGTCAAGGCCACGAACCTGACCCGTGACGGCCAGGTGGTCCACGCCGCCTTCCAGCCCAAAGCCTGATCCCGCCGGAGGACCAAGATGGCCACGCTTCCACCCGAACTGGCGGCCGAGCAGGCACGCGCCGCCGCCGCCGCCGCCCGTACCGCGGCCGACATCGCGAAAGCGAATGCCGACCAGGCGCAGACCATCGCCGACAGCCTCGGCCAAGGCCTCTCCGCCGTGACCCACGGCGCTGTCGACCCGGTCGTCTTCCAGCTCGCGATCTTCGTGCTGGCGATCCTCGTCGGCTACTACGTCGTCTGGTCCGTGACTCCGGCCCTGCACACGCCCCTGATGTCGGTGACCAACGCGATCTCCTCGGTGATCATCGTCGGCGCCATCCTCGCCGCCGGCGTGCCGCTCATCGAGCACGGCACCGGTTGGGCCCGCTTTTTCGGGTTCCTCGGCATCGTCTTTGCCAGCGTGAACATCTTCGGCGGGTTCCTCGTCACCCAACGCATGCTCGGCATGTATAAGAAGAAGGCTTGAGACGATGTCCCAGAACGTCTCGAGTCTCCTCTATATCGTTGCCGGCGTCCTGTTCATCATGGCGCTGCGGGGGCTCTCGCACCCGACCACGTCGCGCCAGGGCAACCTCTATGGCATGATCGGCATGGGGCTGGCCGTCGTCACGACCCTGGTCGGCCATCCGCCGGCAGGGGCGGGCGCCTGGGCGATCGTGATCCTCGGCCTCGTTATCGGTGGCGGCGCCGGTGCGGTGATCGCCAAGCGCGTGCCGATGACGGCGATGCCTGAGCTCGTGGCGGCCTTCCACTCCCTGGTCGGCCTCGCGGCCGTGGCCGGCGCAGCGGGTACCCTCTATGCGCCCCAGGCGGTCGGGATCCTCGAGAACGGCCACATCCACAAGGAGTCCCTGTTCGAGATGGCACTCGGCGTCGCCATCGGCGCCATCACCTTCACGGGCTCGGTCATCGCCTTCGCCAAGCTCTCCGGGCGGATGTCGGGCAAGCCGATCATCCTGCCCCAGCGCCATGCCATCAACATCGCGCTGGCCATCGCGCTGGTCGGCCTCATCGCCATGTTCATCGGCACCGAGAGCAAGCTGCTCTTCTGGCTGATCGTGATCCTGTCCTTCGTGCTCGGTGGGCTTCTCATCGTCCCGATCGGTGGCGCCGACATGCCCGTCGTCGTCTCGATGCTGAACTCCTACTCGGGATGGGCTGCGGCCGGCATCGGCTTCACGCTGGGCAATCTCGCGCTGATCATCACGGGTGCGCTCGTCGGCTCGTCGGGTGCGATCCTGTCCTACATCATGTGCAAGGCGATGAACCGGTCGTTCATCTCGGTCATCCTCGGCGGCTTCGGCGGTGACGCCGCAGCTGGCCCGGCGGGCGCTGTCGAGACCAGGCCGGTGAAGCAGGGCTCTGCGGACGATGCCGCCTACATCATGAAGAACGCCGAGCGCGTGATCATCGTGCCTGGCTACGGCATGGCGGTGGCCCAGGCCCAGCATAGCTTGCGCGAGATGGCGGACCTGCTCAAGAAGGAGGGCGTGGACGTGAAGTACGCCATCCACCCGGTGGCAGGTCGCATGCCCGGCCACATGAACGTGCTGCTCGCCGAAGCCAACGTCCCCTACGACGAGGTCTACGAGTTGGAAGACATCAACGGCGAGTTCCCGCAGGCCGACGTTGCCTTCGTGATCGGCGCCAACGACGTCACCAACCCCGCCGCGAAGACCGACAAGGCCTCGCCGATCTACGGCATGCCGATCCTCGACGTGGAGCGGGCCAAGACCGTGCTTTTCATCAAGCGCGGCATGGGCTCAGGGTATGCGGGCGTCGAGAACGAGGTGTTCTTCCGCGACAACACCATGATGCTGTTCGGCGACGCCAAGAAGGTCGTCGACTCGATCCTCAAGAACCTCTGAGACGCGGGCGGAACATCCGCTCCACTCATCCAGACTGAACCGGGGTCGGCGTCATCGCCGACCCCGCCGTCGTCTCCGGGCCTCACTCCTGAGCGCGCAGAGATGTTCGCAACGCCGACGGGTCGAGCCCGTCCAGCCTCGCCTCGTTCGCATCGTGCGCGCGGTTCCCGATCGGCACCGCCTCGACCAGGGTGCTGCGGCCCCGATCCGTCAGCACGAGACGCCGGCTTCGCCTGTCCTTGTCGTCGATCGCGATCGCCACGAGGCCTCCTCGTTCGAGAGGCTTGAGGGCGGCCGTCAGCGTGGTGCGATCCATCGCGCGCCCGCAGACATCCCTGGTATCGGCCGCTTTGCCGTCGCCGCCGACTCGCAGGGCGCCGTCTTCGTCCTCTTCCGCGGCCGAGGGCGCCCCGCCCGAGATGCCGGCGCTCGGTACGCCCGGCCATGTCGGCTGGCACGAACTCCACGCGCGCGACTGGCAGGCCGCCTTTGCGTTCTACGCCGGGCTGCTCGGCTGGACGAAGAGCACGGCCGTCGACATG
>NZ_CAXUJR010000006.1:0-5223 GCF_964251405.1 uncultured Methylobacterium sp. | reverse complement strand
CTCGGCGTCACCTCGTCGATCCTGGGGCGCCCCTGGCGCGACCGCTGCGCCGATGCGGCGCTCCAGGCCTATGCGGCGACCATGACGCAGGCGCACGGCCTGCCGGACCTGCTCGCCCGCGTGCTGGCAAGCCGAGGCATCAAGCCGGCGGAGGCGCAGGCCTACCTGCAGCCGCGCCTGCGCGATCTCCTGCCCGATCCCACTTGCCTCGTCGACATGGAGGCCGCCGCCGAGCGCCTCGCGCGGGCTTGCAGGACCGGCGAGACCGTGGCGATCTTCGGAGACTACGACGTCGACGGGGCCGCGAGCGCCAGCCTGCTCGCAGGCTACCTGCAGGCCTTCGGGGTGACCACGCGCATCCACATCCCGGATCGAATCACGGAAGGCTACGGCCCCAACGTCCTGGCCGTCACGGCGCTGGCGAAGGCGGGCGCGACACTCCTCGTCACCGTCGATTGCGGCACGGCAGGCCATGAGCCGCTTGCGGCCGCCGCAGCGCTCGGCCTCGACGTGATCGTGCTCGATCACCACGGCGCCCCGGAACAGCTGCCGCCGGCCTGCGCCATCGTCAATCCAAACCGCCTCGACGACCTCTCGGGCCTTGGCCACCTCTGCGCGGCCGGCGTGGTCTTCCTGACCCTCGTGGCCCTCAACCGGCGCCTGCGCGATAGCGGCATGCAGCCCGAGCGGCTGCCGAACCTGCAGGACGGGCTCGACCTCGTGGCGCTCGCGACGGTCGCCGATGTCGTCCCCCTGCGCGGGCTCAATCGCGCTTTCGTGGTCCAGGGGCTGGCGGTGATGCGCGCACGGGGCAGACCCGGCCTCGCCGCTCTCCTCGACGCGGCAGCCCTGAGCGAGCCTCCGGAGGCCTGGCATCTCGGCTATCTCGTCGGACCGCGCATCAATGCCGGCGGCCGTATCGGCGATGCCTCCCTCGGCGCGCGCCTGCTGCTGACCGACGATCCCGCCGAGGCCGCCCGGATCGCGGCCGAACTCGACCGGCTCAACCGCGAGCGACAGGCCATCGAGGCGCATGCCGTGCAGGAGGCCGAGGCCGAGATGGACCGGGCCCTCACCCACGATCCCGATCAGCCGATCCTCGTCGCCGGGTCCGCCGATTGGCATCCCGGCATCGTCGGCCTCATCGCGGCCCGCCTGAAGGAGCGCTTCGGCCGGCCGGCCTTCGCCTTCTCGCTGAAGCCGGACGGCAGCGCCGTCGGCTCGGGCCGCTCGGTCGGCGGTGCGGATCTGGGCCAGGCGGTGCGCGAAGCCGTGGAGGCCGGCATGGCGGCGAAGGGCGGCGGCCACGCGATGGCGGCGGGCGTGACGGTGGCCCAGCAGGATCTGACGCGCTTTCGCGATCACCTCGCCGGGCGGCTCGGCGGGGCAGTCGCCGAGGCCAGGGCCGTCGAGGCGCTCCTGCTCGACGGGACCGTCAGTGCCGGCGGGGCCACCGCAGAGATGGTCCGGCTCATCGGGCGCGCCGGCCCCTTCGGCCAGGGTGCTCCCGAACCCGTCTTCGCCATGCCCCATCACCGCGTCGTCGATGCCGGGATCGTCGGGCACGGGCACGTGCGGGCGCGCTTGCGCAGCCGTGACGGCCAGCCAATCGGCGCGATCTGCTTTCGCGCCTCGCAGGGGCCGATCGGGCTCGCGCTCCTGTCCGGCATCGGCCGCGAATTTCACGTCGCCGGCACCCTGACATGCGATCGCTGGCGCGGTGCGGAACGAGCTCAGCTGCGGATCTGCGATCTTGCTTCGGTTGGCCACGGCGAGGGTGCCGGATCCGGTTGACACCTGCGCGCCCCCTCACCATAAGGACCGCCGCGACCCCAAGGGACGCGATGTTGGGGGAATGTCCCGAGCGGCAAAGGGGGCGGACTGTAAATCCGCTGCGTAAGCTTCGTAGGTTCGAGTCCTACTTCCCCCACCAACCCTTCTCTGCCGCACCTGCGCCGTTCGGATAGAGCCGCTGACGCATCCGGTGGTTGCGCAGAGTCCCTGATCACCGTCCGCGGACGCTCCAGGCGCACGGGGAAGGACCCGACTCCGGCTATCCTTGCGCGACCGCATACCTCCGGTACCATTCGACGAAGCGCGGCAGCCCGACGTCCAGGCGCACCTTCGGTGCGTAACCGGTCAGGGCATGGATCCGCGAGATATCCGCCCAGGTCTCCGTCACGTCTCCTGGCTGCATCGGCCGCATCGTCTTGATGGCCTCGCGACCGAGCGCCCGTTCGATGATCTCGATGAAGGTCATCAGCATCTCGGGCCGGTCGTTGCCGATATTGAGAATCCGGTTGATCCCCGGCTCGGGCGGGCGGTCGAGAACCCCGACGACACCATCGACGACGTCGTCGATATAGGTGAAGTCGCGTTTCATCCGTCCCTCGCCGAAAACCTCGATCGGCTCTCCGGCCAGGATCTTACGGGTAAACGAGTAGTAGGCCATGTCCGGGCGGCCCTCGGGACCGTAGACCGTAAAGAAGCGCAGGCCCGATTGCGGGATCCCGTACAATCGGCCGTAGGTGGTGCTCATCAGCTCGCAGGCCCGCTTCGTGGCCGCATAGAGCGAGACCGGCTCGTCGACGCGGTCCGCCTCGCTGAATGCGACGCCGGACGAGGGTCGATCGCCATAGACCGAGCTTGAGGATGCGTAGACGAGGTGCCTGATCCCGGGGGCGTGCCGGCAGGCTTCGAGGACCGAGAGGTGGCCGGCCAGGTTCGATCGCTCGTAGGCGAAGGGATTGTCGATCGAGTAGCGCACGCCGGCCTGGGCACCGAGATGGACCACGCGGTCGACGGCCTCCCGTCTCATCTCCTCGGCGAAGGCCGCGGCATCGGCGAAGTCCATCCGGACGAGGCGGAAGTCTCGATACGCGGAGAGCCGGACGGCGCGTGCCTCTTTGAGCGCAGGATCGTAATAATGATTGAAGTTGTCGATACCGAGAACGCGTTCGCCGCGCTTCAGAAGGTTTTCGGCGACATGAGAACCGATGAAACCGGCTGCTCCGGTGATCAGAACGGTACCCATGGCTGGCTAGATCCCGAGTTCCTGTCACATCGCACAGCATTCCGGAGACCGGGGCGGGCCTGCGAGGACCGGAACATCGGTCCCGATCCTCGCCCATGCCCCGATCGCCTCAGCCTCAGATGACTCTTTCGGTCGCCTTCGTTTCGGCCGGTTGGCCGCGGCTGAGGATGTATCCGAGTCCAACGACCAAGACCGCTCCGGCGACAGCGGCGATATAATGCGCCGTCTGTTCGTAGCCCGTCAGGTGACTGGCGAGGAACGGGTCCGTGATGATCATCTCGCCCGCGATCCAGCCGAGTAGCGCGGCACCGGCCCAGATCACGAATGGGAAGCGCTTGATGAGCGTGGAGATCAGGGACGCGCCGGCCACGATGAGGGGGATCGAGAGGAGCATGCCGAAGATGAAGAGCTCTGGATGCCCCTTCGAGGCGGCCGCGATCGCAACGACATTGTCGAGGCTCATCACCGCATCGGCGATGGCGATGGTTTTAACGGCGCGCCAGAGGGTGTCGCTCTCGCCCACATTGTGCTCCGCCTCGTCCTCGCCCTTCACGAGCTTGACGGCGATCCAGATGAGGAGGACGCCGCCGAGGATGCGCAGGAACGGGACGGCGAGCAGGTAGGACACGATCAGCGCGAAGACGATCCGCAATGCGACGGCCGTGCCTGCACCGAGCAGGATGCCGGTGCGGCGCTGGTGCTCGGGCAAAGAGCGACAGGCGAGCGCGATCACGACGGCATTGTCGCCGGAAAGCAGGATGTCGATCCAGACGATCTGCAAAACCGAAAGCCAAAATTGGCTGCTCGAAAAGTCCATTGACGACCTCTTTCGACGTTAACCGCTATGGGTCAGCATGGACCGACCTCACGTTCAAGACTGTCGGCAACCTAATGACCGCCCCCGTTAGAGTGGTCCAGATTGAACCATAATGCATCGTCGATCGGCACGCGACCGCCGGGCCACCCTGCGGAACCGACGCGGCGCTTCGGCCGAAATCGATCATCGGTCCGAACGCCTAGACCTTGCCGAACCGCGCCCGCGATCCTTTTCGCGTTAGCACGCCGATGCGCTCGGCCGAGCTGAACAGCTTCTTCGCCAGGGCGTGCCGCGAGGTGCCGGCCTTCAGCTGCCCGATATGGACCTTGCCGTACTCGTCCAAATCCCGTCGGAAAGCGGCCTGGTAGAGATCGCGCACGAAGCGCTCGTCGTCGCCTCCGTCCAGAGGGACGTCGAGCCAAGCCTGGCTTTTCGTTGCGGCGACCAGGATGCGGGACCCCACGCTTTCGATCGCCGTGACCTTCAGGCCGGCATTGGCACACAGGATGCCGACGCCCTGCGGTGAACTCGCGTTGATCGGCAGGGTCTGACGGCGAACCGCGACGTTCACCGAGAAGAACACGATCCCTCCCACCGCGAGCTTGTCGCTGACCTCCAGAAGGCGGATGCAGAAATCGCGAACCGAGAAGGTATCGAGGTGATCGCGCGCGTAGATGACGGCCCATTCGCGTTCCCCCGGCAGGTCATCGATCCGAGCGGAGGAGAGCGTCAGCCGCTCTCCCTCGGGGAGAAGGCCTTCCAGGGCGAAGTGATCCTCCGCGCTTCGCGCGTGCGGGGTCGGCAATCGCTGCCGAAGCCGAACCGCGTTCCACGAGACCCGCCGGAGTAGGGTCATCGACACGGACTTGATGCTCCGTTTCCGGCCGGTTGTCCGCCCCGCTTTCGCCGGATCGCCCCGGCGGACACGGGCCTGGCTACGGTCGGAACCGAGCCACGCGGCATCGGCCTCCTCGACGGCATCGATCCATTCCCGGCACAGGCCGATGCTGTCGAGGCGTCGCTTCAGGTGGCGTACGTCGAATCGCGATCTCGCCTCCATCAGCGCCTCATGGAGGTCGGTGGCGGCCCGATCCCACGATTGCACCTGCTCGACATGGGTGAGGTCTACCCTCCAGGCCGGCGACGACAACGCGCGATCGACCACCGCCTGCGTGTTCTCGCATAGATGGATGTTGGCCCCGCGTTCGGTCCGATCGCGGATCTCCCGGAAGACGGGAAGGTCGCGCGCGACCACCGGTATGTTGCGCGCCAATGCGTGCAGGATGGGAAGCCCGAAACCTTCGTAGTGGCTCGGGAACAGGACCACTGTCGCGGAGGCGTAGATCTGATCGACCTCCTCCTCGCTGAGATA
>NZ_CAXUJR010000005.1:61488-64565 GCF_964251405.1 uncultured Methylobacterium sp. | reverse complement strand
TGCTCGGCGCCGATCAGCCCATGTTCATCGCCTGGGGACCCGACGGCATCCTGCTCTACAACGATGCCTATGCGGAGATCCTCGGCCGCAGGCACCCGAGCGCATTCGGGCAGCCTTTCCTGAGCGTCTGGCCGGAGATCCGCAACGACCTCATGCCGATCCTCGCGCAGGCTTTCGCAGGGGTCCCGGTCAACAGGGACCACATCGCGCTTCTCGTCGAGCGCAACGGTTTTCCGGAGGAGACGCATTTCGCCTTCTCCTACACGCCCGTGCGCGACGGGACGGGAGGGGTAGCGGGCATCTTCTGCGCCTGCATGGAGACGACCCGGCAGGTCGTGGCGGAGCGCCGGCTGCAGGCGAGCGAGGCACGGCTGCGGCTCGTCCTGGAGGGCGCCAGGGACCACGTGATCTTCACCATCGACGCGGAGGGCCTCATCACGGACTGGTCGGCCGGGGCCGAGGCCGTTCTCGGCTGGAGCGCACGGGAGGCCATCGGACGATCGGCATCGATGATTTTCACGCCCGAGGACCGCGCCGCCGGCATCGACGTGCAGGAGCTGACGACGGCGGCGCGGACGGGCTCTGCGCCCGACGAACGCTGGCACCTGAGGGCCGACGGAACCCGCGTCTTCCTCAACGGCTCGGTCCATCCGCTTCCGGGCGAACAGGGCTTCATCAAGGTAGCCCGCGACGAGACGAAGCGGCGTGCCCAGGCCGACGCCCTGGCCGAGAGCGAGGCGCGGTTTCGCAACATGGCCGACCACGCTCCGGTGATGATGTGGGTGACGGACCCGACGGGCTACTGCACCTACCTCAACCGGCGCTGGCACGAGTTCACCGGGCAGAGCGAGGCCGAGGCGCAGGGATACGGCTGGCTCGACGCCACCCACCCCGACGACAGGGCGCGCGCCGGCGACGCGTTCGGCTCGGCCAATGCCACCCGGTCGCCGTTCCGGGTCGAGTACCGGCTGCGCCGGGCCGACGGCGTCCATCGCTGGGCCATCGACGCGGCGAGCCCGCGCTTTGCCGACGATGGTGCTTTTCTCGGTTATGTCGGCTCGGTCATCGACATCGACGAGCGTTGGGAGGCGGAGGAGCGGCAGCGGGTGAGCGAGGCGCGCGCGCGCAACCTCGCTGCCCAGCAGGCCGCGACGCTCGGTCAGCTCGCGGAGGGGGTCATCGTCACGGACGCCACAGGGCGCATCACCCTCGTCAACGAGGCCGCGGCGCGCATCCATGGGGTCGGCCGCCTCGACATCGCGCCGGGCGAGTACAGCGAGAGCTACCATCTGCTGACGGAGGATGGGCGCCCCTACCCGACGAGCGAGCTTCCGCTGGTCCGCGCGGTGGGTGGCGAGACGGTGAGGGAGGCCCGCTGGCGCATCCGCCGCCCACAGGGCGAAGAGGTGCTGGCGGTCGGGAACGCCCGGCCCGTGCGCGACGAGACCGGCGTGCAGATCGGCGCCGTCCTGACCCTGCGCGACGAGACGGCGCGCGTCGCGGCCGAGGCGGAGCTGCGCGAGTTCAATGCCACGCTGGAGCAGCGGGTCGGGGAGCGCACGCGCGAGCGCGACCGGCTCTGGCGCAACTCCCAGGACTTCCTGGCCGTCATCGACACACGCGGCGTGTTCCGGGCGGTCAACCCGGGGATGACGACGATCCTGGGCTGGACGCCGGACGAGATGCTCGGCCGCACGGTGTTCGACTTTGTCGTTCCCGAGGATGTGGCCTCGACGGAAGGGGCGCTGTCCCACGCCACCCAGGATGCGCTGCCGACCTACGAGAACCGCTACCGGCACAAGGACGGCGGCTACCGCTGGATCTCGTGGGTGGCCGCGCCCGAGGACGATCTCATCTACGCCAGCGGCCGGCATGTCACGGCGGAGAAGGCGGCGGCGGCCGAGCTCTCGACGATGCAGGAGGTCCTGCGTCAGTCGCAGAAGATGGAGGCGGTCGGCCAGCTCACGGGCGGTCTCGCGCACGATTTCAACAACCTGCTCGCCGGCATCTCGGGCAGCCTCGAACTGATGCAGACCCGCATGGCGCAGGGTCGCTTCACCGACATCGATCGCTACCTCAACGCGGCGCAGGGCGCCTCGAAGAGGGCGGCCGCCCTGACCCACAGGCTCCTCGCCTTCTCGCGGCGGCAGACGCTCGACCCCAAGCCCACCAACGTCAACGGCCTCATCGCCGGTATGGAGGATCTGATCCAGCGCACGGTGGGTCCCGGCATCACCGTCGAGGTGGTCGGGTCGGCGGGTTTGTGGCCGGCCCTGGTCGATCCGCCCCAGCTCGAGAATGCGCTCCTGAACCTGTGCATCAACGCCCGCGACGCCATGCCGGACGGGGGTCGCATCACCATCGAGACCGCCAACAAGTGGATGGACGAGCGCATGGCGCGGGACCGCGACCTGCCGCCCGGCCAGTACCTGTCCCTGTGCGTCACCGATACCGGCACCGGCATGACCCCCGAGGTGATCGCGCGGGCCTTCGACCCCTTCTTCACGACGAAGCCGATCGGGCAGGGCACGGGCCTCGGCCTGTCGATGATCTACGGCTTTGCCCGGCAATCGGGAGGGCAGGTGCGGATCTATTCCGAGCTCGACGAGGGCACGACCATGTGCCTGTACCTGCCCCGGCACTATGGGGAGGCGCAGGAGGCGGGCGTGGCATCGGACCTCTCCGAGGCGCCGCGGGCCGAGCAGGGCGAGACGGTGCTCGTCGTCGACGACGAGCCGACCGTGCGGATGCTGGTGACGGAGGTCCTGGAAGATCTCGGCTATACCGCCATCGAAGCCGCTGACGGCGCGGCGGGGCTGAAGGTGCTTCAGTCGAACGTCCGCATCGATCTGCTGGTCACCGATGTCGGCCTTCCCGGCGGGATGAACGGTCGGCAGGTCGCGGATGCGGGACGGGTGGCGCGGCCGGGTCTGAAGGTCCTGTTCATCACGGGCTACGCCGAGAATGCGGTGCTGGGCAACGGACACCTCGAACCGGGCATGCAGGTCCTCACGAAGCCGTTCGTGATGGAGGCCCTCGCGTTGCGCATCAAGGCGTTGATTGCGGGCGAATGAGGG
>NZ_CAXUJR010000005.1:42917-61388 GCF_964251405.1 uncultured Methylobacterium sp. | reverse complement strand
GGTGAGGACCAGGGAGAAGGGTTGCCCGTGGCTCTCCACGGGCTCGGCGTTCAAGCCGCCCATATTGCCCATGTTCGATCCGCCGTAGCGCTCGGAATCCGAGTTGATCGCCTCGCGGTAGAACCCGGCCTCGGGCACGCCGATCCGATAATTCGCCCTCGGGACCGGAGTGAAGTTCGAGACGACGATGGCGACCTCGCCGGCCTCGCGGCCCTTTCGGGCCCAGGCGATGACGCTGTTGTCCTGGTCGTCCGCCACCAGCCACTGGAAGCCGGCGGCTTCCGTGTCGCGGGCATAGAGCGCTGGCGTCGTCAGGTAGAGGTGGTTGAGGTCGCGCACCAGATCCTTGACGCCGGCGTGCAGGGAATCGTCGAGGAGGTGCCAGTCGAGGCTCTGGTTGTGGTTCCACTCGCGTTCCTGGCCGAACTCGCCGCCCATGAAGAGCAGCTTCTTGCCCGGGTGACCCCACATGAAGCCGAAATAGGCGCGCAGGTTCGCGAATTTCTGCCAGCGGTCGCCGGGCATCTTGCCGAGCAGCGAGCCCTTCCCGTGGACGACCTCGTCGTGTGAGAGCGGGAGGATGAAGTTCTCGGAGAACGCGTACAGGAGGCCGAAGGTGAGGTCGTGGTGGTGGTAACGGCGGTGGATCGTCTCTTTCGAGACGAAGTTCAGGGTGTCGTGCATCCACCCCATGTTCCACTTGAAGCCGAAGCCCAGGCCGCCCGTGTAGGTCGGGTGCGACACGCCCGGCCACGAGGTCGATTCCTCGGCGACCGTGATGGTGCCGGGCGCATGCGAATACGTCGCCTCGTTGGTCTTGCGCAGGAAGTGGATGGCATCGAGGTTCTCGTTGCCGCCGTACTGATTGGGGATCCACTCGCCCTGCCGGCGCGAGTAATCGAGGTAGAGCATCGAGGCGACGGCATCCACGCGCAGACCGTCGAGGTGGTAGTGCTCCAGCCAGAAACGGGCATTCGCGGCGAGGAAGGTCGCCACTTCCGTCCGCCCGAAATTGTAGATGTAGGTGCCCCAATCCTGGTGGAAGCCCTGCCGCGGGTCGGCATGCTCGTAGAGATGGGTCCCGTCGAACTGGCCGAGCCCATGGGCGTCCAGCGGGAAATGGCCCGGCACCCAGTCGAGCATCACGCCGATGCCGGCCTTGTGGGCCATGTCGACGAAGGCCGCGAAGTCATCGGGCGTGCCGAAACGGCTCGTCGGCGCGAATAGCGAGACGGGCTGGTAGCCCCAGGAGCCGTCGAACGGGAACTCCGTGATCGGCAGCATCTCGATATGCGTGAACCCCATCTCCTTGACGTAGGGAATCAGGCGCTCGCCGAGTTCCTTGTAGGTCAGGAAGCGGTTGCCCTCTTCGGCGACGCGCGCCCATGACCCGAGATGAACCTCGTAGATCGAGATCGGGCTGTGGCGCGGGTCCTTGGCGCCGCGCGTGGTCATCCAGGCTTCGTCGGTCCAGGCCGGGTCGTTGGTGCCCTGCAGGACGGAGGCGGTCTCGGGCGGCTGCTGCGCCGCGAAGGCGACCGGATCGGCCTTGAGCGGGAGGAGCGAGCCGTCGGGGCCGCTGATCTCGTACTTGTAGTGCGCGCCGGCCTTCAGGCCCGGTACGAACAGCTCCCAGATTCCGCCGTTCTGCCACAGCCGCATGGGGTGGCGACGGCCGTCCCACTCGTTGAAGTCGCCGACCACGCTGACGCGGCGGGCATTGGGTGCCCAGACCGCGAAGCGGAAACCTGCGATGCCGTCGACCGTCTGAGCCTGCGCGCCGAGGATGCGGTAGGTGACGTCGCTGCCGACCTCGCGCAGGGCTTCGACGTCGCGCTGGTTCAGGGACGAGCCGAAGCCGTAGGGATCGTGACGACGGTGCTCGGTGCCGTCCCAGGTCTGGTAGGCGATCTCGTAGAGCGGGCGTCCCCGGCTCTCGACGCGGGCGACGTAGAAGCCCTCCGGATGCCGGCGTTCGAACGGGACCCGGGTTCCGGCGACGAGGAGCGTCACCGATTTCGCCTCCGGCAGGACGGCGCGGACCTCCCAGATGCCCGGTCCCGTCTCGTGCGGTCCGAGCACCGAGAAGGGATCTCCATGGGTCGCCGACATGATCGCCGCGATGGCCTCGGGCGGGACGGTCCGGGGCGCCGGCGGTGCCGCCGATGCGTGACCGACCGGCGTGACGTCCGCGGCCCCGGTGATGCCCGAGGAAGAGTTGGTTTCGGTCGCGAACGTCTCGTCGATCCCTGTCATTCAGAGGCCTTTCTTGATGTCGTCTAGAATGGTGAGAACACCGCGCGCCGGGATTTCGATCCAGTCCGGGCGGTTGTTGGCTTCGTAATCGACCTCGTAGAGGGCCTTCGTGAGCAAGCTCAGCTTGAGCAGGCGATCCTGCGTGTCCGGGTCGGTGACGGCGGCCCGGCTGGCCGAGACCGCTTCGCCATACCCTTCGAGGAAGGCTGCATCGATCATGCCGCGCCACTCGGTGGCGGCACGCCGCGCCCGGACGTGGGAATCGGCGAAGCGCGCGGCGATCTCGCGGGTGACCGTCTCGGCGCCGTAGGCGAACGAGCGCAGCATGCCGGCGACATCGCGCAGCGGCGTCGCCTTGCTGCGGCGCTCGTCGGCGGGCCGGGATGGCTCGCCCTCGAAATCGACGATGACGAGGTCGCCCTCGGCCGCCAGCACTTGGCCGAGATGGTAGTCGCCGTGGATGCGGGTCTTCATGGCCCCCTTGGGCGCCCTGGCGGTCAGGTCCTCGATTGCCGCCTCGACCTCGCGGCGGCGGCCGAAGAGTTCGGTGCTCGCCGCGTTGCCCTGCCGCCCGGCCAGCGCTTCGAGGCCCCGGAAGGCGCGCTCGCCCTGATGACGGGTGTCGTCTCCGAGCGCACGCAGGTCGTCGTGGGTGAAGGGCTCCGCCGCGAAGGCCGCGTCGTCGGTCTCGATGGCGAAGGCGTTGTGCATCTCGGCGGTGCGGCGGCCGAGCAACTCGGCCCAGCGCAGATGGTCGCCGAAGGCCTCTTGCGCGGTCGGCGCCTCGCTCTCGGGGGCCAGCACCACGGTATCGAAGTCGCGGCGCAGGCCTTCCAGCATCAGAGTCCAGGCATCGCCCTGGTTGGCGACGAAGTTCTGGAGGACGGCGAGCGCCGTGCGCGTCCCGGCCTCGTCGACATGCTCCAAGACGCCGAGCAGTGCCGGCGTGTTGGCGAACTTCGCGGTCTCGGTGAGGAAGCGCCCGACCTCGATCTCGGGATGAACCCCCGTCTGGAGCCGCCGCAGCAGCTTCAGCATCATCTTCGAGCCGATGGCGATGGAGGTGTTGCTCTGCTCGGCCGAGAGCCGGCGAACCTCGCCGACATCCACGGCGACCTCGGGATCGAAGGCGGACGTGGTGGAGAATTCGAGGCGCCCTGATTCGCTCGGCATCGAGCGGCCCTGGCGCATGCCCTCGATGATCGCGACCGCGAAGGCCGGGGAGGCGGCCGCCCCGAACAGGAGGCCGGTGCGCGGGCCGCGGCGCACCCGCGCCACCGCATGGGGCATCAGCGCCTCGTCCTCGCGGCCCTCGTCGACGGCGACGGGCACGAAGTAGTCCTGGCGCTCGCCGTTGGCGAGGTGGACAGCCACTCGCGGCAGCAGGAACTTCGCCTCGCCGCCGCCATCGGTCAGCATGGCGCTGTCGATCACCTGGACGGACTTGATGCGTGAGCCCTTGGCCCCAAACCAGCGGCGCGTGGCGATGAAGCGGGGCGCCACGGTGCGCTCGAACGCGGTGCGCTCCCGGCCCGCCATCAGCGTCTCGATGCCGCCGGTCAGGACGAGGGTGAACAGTTCGAGGGCCTCGGGCTGCGGCCCCACGGCGCCCGCATGGGCGGCACTCAGGCCGAACCAGTAGAAGCCGTATGACGGCAGGGTCAGGAGGTAGGGCAGGTCGCCGATGGCGGGGAATTCCGAGCCTCCGGTGAGCTCGACCGGGACGGCGCTGCGCAGCTCCGACAGGTCGAGCTGCACCGCCTGCGGCGCGCGCGACAGGTTGGCGACGCAGAGCACGCGCTCGCCCTCGAACTCCCGGATCCAGGCCAGCACCTTGCGGTTCGACGGGTACAGGAACTGGATGCCGCCGCGCCCGAGCGCGACGCTGTTGTTGCGGATCGCGATCATGCGCCGCGTCCAGTTGAGCAGGCTCGTCTGCGACTGGGTCTGTGCCTCGACGTTGATGGCGTCGAAGCCGTAGATCGGGTCCTGCACGGAGGGCAGGAACAGCTTGGCCGGATTGGCGCGCGAGAAGCCGCCGTTGCGATCGGGCGACCATTGCATCGGGGTGCGCACGCCGTCGCGGTCGCCGAGATAGATGTTGTCGCCCATCCCGATCTCGTCGCCGTAATAGAGCACCGGCGTGCCGGGCATCGACAGGACGAGGGACTTCATCAGCTCGATCTTGCGCCGGTCGTTCTCGAGAAGCGGCGCGAGGCGGCGGCGGATGCCGAGGTTGATGCGGGCGCGCCGCTCGGCGGCGTAGAACGACCAGAGATAATCACGCTCTTCCGCCGTCACCATCTCGAGCGTCAGCTCGTCGTGGTTGCGCAGGAAGATCGCCCATTGGCAGCCCTCGGGGATCTCCGGGGTCTGGCGCATGATGTCGGTGATCGGGTGCCGGTCCTCGCGGGCGATCGCCATGTACATGCGCGGCATCAGCGGGAAGTGGAACGCCATGTGGCATTCGTCGCCGTCGCCGAAATACTGCGCCGTCTCCTCGGGCCACTGGTTGGCCTCGGCGAGCAGCATCCGGTCGGGATAGCTGACGTCGAGGGCGGCCCGAATCGCCTTGATGACCGTGTGGGTCTCGGGCAGGTTCTCGCAATTCGTGCCGTCGCGCTCGATCAGGTAGGGGATCGCGTCGAGACGCAGCCCGTCCACGCCCATGTCGAGCCAGTAGCGCATGACCTCGATCACGGCTTCGAGCACGGCCGGGTTGTCGAAGTTCAGGTCGGGCTGGTGGCTGTAGAAGCGGTGCCAGAAATACTGCTTGGCGACCGGGTCCCAGGTCCAGTTCGAGACCTCGGTGTCGAGGAAGATGATGCGCGTGTCCGAGTAGGGCGTATCGGTGTCCGACCAGACGTAGAAATCGCGCTCGGGGCTGCCGGCCGGCGCCTCGCGGGCGGCCTGGAACCAGGGATGCTGGTCGGAGGTGTGGTTGATGACGAGCTCGGTGATGACGCGCAGGCCGCGCTCGTGCGCGGCATCCACGAATCGCCGGAACTCCTCCATCGTGCCGTAGGACGGGTTGACCTCACGATAATCGCCGATGTCGTAGCCGTCGTCGCGCAAGGGCGAGGGATAGAACGGCATCAGCCAGATCGCCGTGACGCCGAGGTCGCGGACGTAGTCGAGCTTCTGCGTCAGGCCCTCGAAATCACCGATCCCGTCATTGTTGGCGTCGAAGAACGACTTGACGTGAATCTGGTAGATGATGGCATCGCGGTACCATTGCGGATCGCTGCGATCGATCATCCCGTCGTTGTCCCTGAGTGTGATGCGGTGTCTTGGTGTGTCCCACCGGCCAATGCGCCCCCTTCGTCATCCCGGGGCCGCGAAGCGGAGACCGGGATCCAGACATGCAGGGCTGGCCCTTGCATGCGCCGTCGCCGGCTCTGGGTTCCAGGCTCCGCTTCGCGGCCCCGGAATGACGATATCGGTTCATGTGGCCGGCGAATGCACCGGGCGAGAATCTTGAGTCGGAAGAAAATCGTGGGTCGGAACATGGCGGCTGGTCCTGCGGACCGGCCGGACGCGCCCGATTCGTGCAGGGCTTGACCCATCATCTTGGCGACGACGTGACGAGCGCGAGCGGATGTCTCGCTGACACGCCCCGGCCTATCGCGCAACCCGGCGCGGGGCGCGAAGACGCCAGATCACGCAGGATCGCTCGGCCGGATCGAGGGCGATGCGGTGGGATTTGCCGCGCAATTCGAACCGATATCCCTGAAGCAGATCCTCGACCTCCACCGCCCCATCGTCGGGCTCGCCGAGCAGCCAGAGCGGCACCTCGTAGGTGCATTCCTGGCGGCTGCGCGGATCGAGGTTGACCATGACGAAGACGCAGTTGTCACCCTCGGGTGTCACCTTGGCATAGGCCACGATCTCGTCGTTGTAGGCCGCGGTGAAGACGATGTTGCGGAAGTCCCAGAGCGCCGGGTTGTCGCGACGGATGTGGTTGAGCTTGACGATGTGCTCGCGGATGTTGCCGGGGCGGTTGTCGTCCCACGCCTTCAGCTCGTACTTCTCGGAATTGAGGTACTCTTCCTTGCCCGGATAGGGCTCGGCCTCGCACAATTCGAAGCCGTTATAGATGCCGTAGACCGACGACAGGGTCGCCGCGAGCGTCGCGCGCACCACGAAACCGGCGCGGCCGCTGGTCTGGAGGTAGACCGGGTTGATGTCCGGCGTGTTGGCAAAGAAGTTGGGCCGGTAGTACTCGCCCATCTCACCGGCAAGCTCGGTAGAATATGCGATCAGCTCCTGCTTCGTGTTGCGCCACGTGAAGTAGGTGTAGCTCTGCTGGTAGCCGGCTTTGGCCAGCTTCTTCATCATCTTCGGGCGGGTGAAGGCTTCGGCGAGGAAGATGACGTCCGGATAGCGGTCGTTGACCTCGGCGATCATCCATTCCCAGAACGGGATCGGCTTGGTGTGCGGGTTGTCGACGCGGAAGATGCGCACGCCGCGCTCCGCCCAGCCCATGACGATGTCGCGCAGCTCGATCCAGAGCGAGGGCAGCGCGCCGCCGTAGAAATGGACGTTGGAGATGTCCTCGTACTTCTTGGGCGGGTTCTCGGCGAACCTGAGGGTGCCGTCGGGACGCCACTCGAACCATTCGGGGTGGTTCTTGATCCAGGGATGGTCCGGCGAGCACTGGATCGCGAAATCGAGGGCGATCTCCATGCCGTAGGCGTGGCTCGCCGCCACGAGGCGGGAGAAATCCTCGAGGGTGCCGAGTTCGGGATGGACGGCCTCGTGGCCGCCCTCGTCCGAGCCGACGGCGTAGACCGAGCCGACGTCGCCGGGCAGGGCCTTGAGGGTGTTGTTCTTGCCCTTGCGGTTGGTCTTCCCGATCGGGTGGATCGGGGTGAAGTAGAGCACGTCGAAGCCGAGTTCGCGGATCTGGGGAAGGCGCACGATGACGTCGTCGAAGGTGCCGTGGCGGTTGGGATCGCCCGACTGCGAGCGCGGGAAGATCTCGTACCAGGCCGAGAACCGAGCCGCGAGGCGGTCGGCGATGACCGGGATCTCGACGGGATAGCGCGAGAGGTTCACGCGCTCGGCGTTGCGGCGGATCAGCGAGGCCGCCGCGGGATCGAGGATGAGCTCGAGCTGCGCCGTCGATCCCGCCTCCTCATGGTCGAGGGCGACGAGGAGGGCCTTGAGGGCGGCGGCATCGGGCTCGCCGGCACGTTCGGCCGCGCCCTTGACGATGGCCAGCGCCTCGATCGTCTCCAGGCGCACGTCGACGCCGGCATCCCGCTTCTTGAAGGTGTCGCGGATCCAGGACGAGAAGGCGTCGCGCCAGGCCTCGATCGTGAAGACGTGGCGGGCGTTGCGCTCCAGCGGGAAGGAGCCGCGCCAGCGGTCGTTGTCGACGAACACCATCGGATCGCGGCGCCATTCGACTTCGCCCGCGGGCCGCGACAGGACCTCCGCATTGATGATGTCATGGCCGTCGCTGAAGATGTCGGCGCTGACGCTCACGCTTTCGCCGACGACGCGCTTGATCGGCGAGCGGCCGCCGTCGATCTCGGGTTCGACCGCCTCGATCACGACGCGCCCTTCCCCGTCCGGGTTGGTGGGCGTGGGCCAGCGGGCGACCTTCTGCCGGTCGGCCGCCAGGATGCGGACCTCGCCCGGCTGGAGGGTCACGGCATCGCCGACCCGGAAGGCGATCGGTTCCGCCTCCGGCGTGCGGTCCACGAAGAGGCTGATCATGCCGCCGGTCCTGGCCAGGAGAGGACCCGCCTCGACCGGAACCGGCGCGTCGGTGGGGTTGTGCAGGACGAGCACGGCGTGGCGTGCCGAGGCCGCGTGGCCGGTATCGAAACGGATCAGTGCCACGAACGCGGCGTCGGGGGCCGAGAGCCGGGCCTGGGCGCCCTCCACATTGGCGGCGGAGAGTTCGGCCCTCAGCGCATTGATGGCCGCGACGAAGCCGGAGATGTCGACGCCGGTGGCGGGTTCGCGGCTGTCGGGCGTGGTGTCGACCACGTGGAGCGCCCGGGCGTACCCCCACTCGTAGCCGATCGGCATCAGGACGCCGGCCGAGAAGAAGGCCGCCAGCGCGTAGCGGCCCTTGAGGCGGTGGGCGATTGCGGCGGCGTCGCCCTCGGCGTCCGCCGCGAGACGCGGCATGTCGTGGTTCTCGGGGAAGGCGATCGAGGGCGCGATCACGCGCAGGCGCTCGTATTGCTCGAGCGCCCAGGACGCCTTGAGGTCCCACCACGCGAAGGAATTGAAGAGGTAGTCGAAGCCGGAGCCCGCGGTGGCCTGGGCCTCCTCGAAGGTGCAGCCCAGGGTCTCGGCGGCGAAGAGGCAATCGGGCTCAAGGGCCTTGGCCGATTGGATCAGGACGCGCCAGACGTCCGGCGGCACCTTGTAGGCGGCATCGCAGCGAAAGCCGCGCACGCCGAGGTCTTGCAGCCGGTTGATGTAGGCCGCCCAGATCTTGGTGAGTTCGTGGGCGGCGGCCTCCGAATGGTAGTTCAGCTCGGCGAGGTCGCCCCACACGGTGCGGATCGACGGGTCGTCGGGATCGACCGCATAGGGGCTCTCGGGGTTGCCCTCCGCATCGAGGACGAAGAGGTCCGGCCGTTCCCGCGCCAGAGGGCCGTCCTTGGCGGTGTGGTTGATGACGAGGTCGGTCATCACCGACAGCCCGTGGGCGTCGGCGGCCGCGCAGAAGCGGCGGATCTGCTCGTCGTCGGAGGTGCCGTCGTGATCGCGGAAGCGTTCGTCCAAGCGCTCGGGATCCGAGACGGCGTAGAGGCTGCGCGAGCCTCCGGTCTGATGGAACGGGTTGAGATAGACCCAGTCGAATCCCATCGCGGCGATGCGCGGGAGTTCCGCGGTCCAGGCCGAGACGCGGCCGACGAGGAGCGGGAACAGGTTGTAGATCCGGGGGCCTTCCGCCCGCGGCGCGAGGGCGGCGGGGAGCGCCACGGTTCCGACCTCGGCCCGCTGCGCGGGGGTCGTCGGGGGTTTGGGAGCGTTCATCGTGTCCGTCCTATCGTGTGTCGCGCCACCCTTTCGTCCTTGCGGGGGAAGCGAAGGGGTAACGGGTCGGGAGAGGGAGCACCGCCCAATCCGGAAAGGTCGTGCTGCCCCCGCCCGCCTGCTTCGCAGAGGGGAGGGTTTTGATGCGTTCAGCCCAGCCGTTTAAGGACGGCGTATGGCAGTTGCGCGAAGAGTCCTCCGACATCGAGCCGCCCGTCGCTCGCCGTGATCTCCACGCCGGTGACGAGATCGGCCCAAACGCTCGCCTCGGGCACCGGCAGCGTGGTCCCGGCGAACCCTAACGCCGACCAGGCGCCCTCTCCGCCAGGACTTGTCACGAGACCTGCCACGAGGCGCGGCACCGCGACGAGGAGGTCGCCGTCTCCCGTCGTGCTGTCCGAGCGCGTGAAGGCGAGGACGTGCCCGGCTTTCGGCCCCGTTGCCGGCGCCGCGAGGTAGTCGGCATCGGCGTAGAAGGAGGAGCGTTGCGCCCGGTCCGCCAGGAGCCTCGCCAGCGTCGCCTGCTTGACGCGGCCGTCGGCCCAGGAGCCGAGCAGCTCGGGAACCGAACCACCCTCCTCGAGCGCCCGAGACAGCCTCGAATAATCCACGGGCCGCCGGTTATCGGGATCGACGAAGGAGAAGTCCCAGGCTTCGGTGCCCTGGTAGGTGTCGGGCAGGCCCGGCAGCGTGCATTTCAGGACCGTGCGGCCGAGGCTCGCGATCATGCCGAGATGGGCCAGCAGCCGGGCGATCGGCCGCATCAGGGTCAAGAACTTCGCGCCCGGCGCGACGAGGCCGGCGAGCAGGGTCTTGACGGCAGTCTCGTAGGCCTCGTCGACATTGACCCAGCTCGACCGCCGCTTGGCCTCGCGCAGGGCCTTCTCGGAATAGGCTTCCAAGCGTGTGCGGAAGTCCTCGATCGCCTCATCGTCGTCGCGATCCAGCAATTCCAGGGGCCAGGCGCCGAGGATGGCCTGGAGGAACATCCACTGGTCGGTGGCGTCCGGGGAGGCACCGTCCTCGCCCATGACGAGGTGCGCCCGCCCAGCTTGGCCCAGGATCGTCCAGGCTTCCGCCCAGACTTCCGGGATTTCGGACAGGGCAAGCAATCGGGTACGGGCGTCCTCGCCGCGCTTGGTGTCATGGGTCGCCGTCGCGATCATGGCGTTCGGCCAGTCGCGAGCGCGGGCGGCCTGGAGCGCGTGGAAATGAGCCACGTCGATCCCGTACTCACCCGGATCGCCGCCGACCTCGTTGAGCGCCAGCAGCTCCGGGAACCGGTAGAACAGCGTATCTTCCAGGCTCTTGGCCATCACCGGACCCGTGAGCTGCTGGAAACGCCGGCGGAAGCGCAGGATCACCGTGGGGTCGGGGCGGCCCGGTCCCGACACGTCGATCCGCCCGAGCAGGGCGTCCGCCGCGAAATCGTGGACGGAGCGATCGGGCAGCGCGCTCCAGCGCTTGGCCTTCCTCACCGCTCCCTCGACGAGACGGATGTCCTCGTCCTCCACGTCGCTTTCGTCGAGATCGCCCGGCAGGTAGGAACGGTAGGTCGGAAAGCGCGCGATGATCTCGATGAGCGCGCGGCGCAACGCGTTGACCGAGAAGTCGCGGGTGCGCCGGTCGGCATCGGCGACCTGCTTCAGATCCGCGGTGAGCACTTCGAGTTCGCTGGCGAAGCTGATCTCTAGAATTTCGGCCTTCGCCGCCCGGAGTTGGGCATCGTAGGGCTCGTCGTTGCCGGTGGCCCAGCGATGGAACTTGGCGATCCGTGCGTGCTTGTCGCGATCGACGAGGATGCCGTCGAGCTGGTTCAGGACGTCGTACCCGGTCGTGCCCGCGACCGGCCAGGGCCGGAGCTTCTCGCCGGGCTCGAGGATCTTCTCCACCACCACGTAGAAGCCCGGCCCCACCGCCGCCTGCAGGGCGCGGGCGTAGCCGAGCGGGTCGGCAAGGCCGTCGATATGGTCGATGCGCAGCCCGTCGATCCGGCCTTCGCGGACATGCCGGAAGATGGTCTCGTGCGAGCGCTGGAAGATGTCGGACTTCTCGACGCGCAGGCCAGCGAGCGAGTTCACGTCGAAGAAGCGGCGATAGTTGATGTCGCTCGCCGCCACCCGCCAATGGGCGAGGCGGTAGGATTGCAGTTCGAGGAGGCGGTGCAGCGGCCCGAAGCTGTCGGGATAGCCCTTGGCGCCGTTGAGGAGACGCAGCGTCCGTCCGATCGCGTCGGCGAGCGCCGGCGAGGCCGCCACCGCCTCGGCCAGCCGTTCCTTCAGTTCCTCGGCCTCGGCCGGGAAGCCGCAGCGGCGTTCCGTGCCCGTTTCCTCTCCCATCAGCCGCAGCCGCTCGGAGATGGTCAGGACCTCGAAGGCAGCAGCCTCGCCGACATCCTCCAGGGCGGCGAGCGCGCGGTTGAGGATCGCCGGATATTGCAGCGGGCAGATCGGGAAGGCGTGCTCGTAGTGCCAGACGCTGAAGGCGCCCTTCGCTGGCTCGAACTTCAGTTCGAGCTTTCCGCTTTCCAGCGCCTCGCCGTAGCGATCGCCGAGGAAGGGAACCACGAGCTTGTTGTTGGCCCCGAGCCGCGACCAGTCGATGTCGAAGGCATGGGCGTAGGGCGAGAGGCCACCCCATTCGAGCACCGAGAGCCACCACGGATTGTCGGCGCCGCCCACCCCCATATGGTTGGGAACGATGTCGAGCAGGAGCTTGAGACCGTGCCCATGCAGCGCTTCCGAGAAGCGCGCGAATGCCTCCTCGCCGCCGAGCTCCGGGTTGATCGTGCCGTGATCGGCGATGTCGTAGCCGTGGGTCGAGCCCGGCCGCGCCTTCTGGATCGGCGAGGCGTAGACGTGGCTGATCCCGAGCTTGGCCAGATACGGCAGAATCTGTTCGGCGTCCGCGAAGGTGAAGCCCTTGTGGAACTGCAGCCGATACGTCGCTCGCGGCGGCGGCGAGGACAGGCGGGCCGCGCCCGAGCGCGGGCCGCGGGCCTCGGCCGACAGCGAGGCCGCGAGCTTCGCCAGCGGACCGCCGGGGGCGGCGATGGCCTCGAGGCTGCGATCGAGCTTGCGCCGCCAGTTCGGATAGCCCTCGGTCGAGCCCGGCACGTTGGCTTGGCTCAGCTCGGACACCACATCCTCGTACTGCACCGCCGTCAGCATGGACGGGGCACGGGCGAGGTAGCGGGCGGCAGCCTCGAACGGCGCAGCCTCGGGTGGGTCGTAGCTCGGCAGGAGCTGGTCGGCGGCCAGCGCCTCGGTGAGGCGGACGCGCTCGGTGACCCGGCCGATGCGCTCGGCCTCGGCCCGCTCGGCGTCGTAGAGCCCGAGCGCCTGGCGGGTATCGGTGTCGACGACCCGCCACCAGCCGACGAAGGTCGGCAGGTCGTGCGTGGTGATGGCAGTCAGTGCGTCGCGCGGATAGGCGCCGGGCGGCTTGAAACGGCCGTCCTGCTCGCGCTCGAAGGCGAGGATGCGGTAGCTCAGGATGCCGGCCCGCATCAGGGCATCGGAGAAGCCCTCGGGCGCGGTACCGAGATCTTCCGCGATGACGAGACACTTGGCGCGGTGGCTCTCCAGCCGCAGCACCGCGAGCATCGCCTCGAAGGGCATCGCCACGTAGGCGCCGTCGCGGGCCGACCCCGTCGCGGGAATCAGGAACAGCCGCGCCAGCTGGAAGGCGTGGTCAATGCGAATGGCGCCGGCGTGACGCATGTTGGCCCGGACCAGCGCCCGGAAGGCCGCGAGCCCATCCTTCTCCATGGCGAGGGGATCGAAGGCGGGCAGCCCCCAATCCTGGCCCTTGGGCGCCAGGAGATCGGGCGGCGCGCCGATCGAGACCCCTTGCGCGAAGCGCTCGGGATGAGACCAGACCTCCGAACCACCGCGATCGGCGCCGACCGCGAGATCGCGGTAGAGGCCGAGCCGCATGCCGGCGGTGAGCGCCGCCTGCGAGGCCGCGCCGAGCTGGAGATCGGCGAGGTACTGCAGCCAGACATGGTAGCTGACGGCTTCGGCGTGCTCCTCCGCGAAGGCCGCGACCGCGTCGGAACCGGCGGACCGCATCTCCTCGGGCCAGTCGCCGACCCAATGGGCGCCCTGCGCCTGGAAATGCTCGGACAGGGCCTCGAATCGACCATGGGCTTCGAGATCGGGCCCACCCGCCTCTCGGAAGTCCAGGAAGGCGTCGTCCCGGCCGGACCGGGCCGGAGCCTCCTCCCACAGCGCCCGCAGCACCGGGGAGAGGACACCCCAGATCCCGGCATGATCGACCAGGGCGGCCTCGCGCAGGGCGTCGACCCGCGATGCCATTCCGGCGAGGAGTTCGGCCGCCCGTGAGCCCTCGAACCCCGGAAGCGCGCCCGGCTCGATGAACAGCGTCTCGAGGAACAGGCGGGAGGAGGGAGAGTAGGGTGAGATCTTGGTGCGGTCGGACTCGAACAGGGCGTGGACCGGGCTCAGGCCCAGGAAGGAGGCGCCGCGCAGGCCGGCATCGCGCGCGGCGCGGCCCGCATCGACATAGGAGCCGATGCCGAGATTCTTCGGCGAGCGCAGGCCGTAGAGCTGGGCCGCCAGACCCCAGTCGCGGGCGCCCTCGTCGGCATAGGCTCGAGGACGCCAGCAGCGCTTGGGCGCCGCGATCACCCAGGCTTCGGCGCGCCGGTCGCCCAGCGTCGCGGTGAGCCGGTGATAGCCTGGCGTCAGCGGAGGCAATTCAAAGGCGAGTTCGCCCGCGTCGCTGAAGGGCGCCCGTCCCTCGCGGACGGAGCCGCGCTCGTCGACGAGGCGCCAAGAGACATGACCGGAGGAAACCTGCCCGGAAGGGAAGCGGCCGGCCGAGGTCCTCGCCCGCAACGGGACGCGGAACGCCCGCCGCGCCTCGATCGGCAGGAGGGCGGGGATCAGACCGGAGCGCAAGCCCTCCACCATGGCGAGGCTCGCGGCGATCGCGGCATCGTCCCCCACCGCGATGCCGAGTGCGGCGAGCATGCCGCGCCTGGTATCGAGGCTGGTCTCGACCGGTTGGCCGAATGCGTCGGTGTAGCCGGGTGCGACGCCGACGAGGTCGGCAAGCTTTTCGAGGGCGGCGTTCATCAGGCGGCTTTCGTCAGGACAATGCCGGTCCAGGACGGCAGGCAGACCTCGGTCTCGCCGGTCTCGCTGGACCAGATGATGTGGCCGCCATCGGCCTGCGTCTCGAACTCTTCGGCCCCGAGATTGGCGACGAAGCGGAGCGAACCGGCCTCGTACGTCCAGGTGCAGTCGATGACGTCGGGACGTGGCATGGCGACCGTGGCGCCGAGATAGCGGGACTTCGTGAGCGGCACCACCGATTGACGGCGGATCTGGAGCAGGTTGCGCGTGTCGGCCCAAACCTCGCGGTGGCCGGGCCGATCACGCTCGGCCCAGTCGATCTTGGAATCGCGGAAGGTTTTCTCCTCCGTCGGATCCGGAATGATCGAGGTGTCGTCGGCGAAGGCCGCAAAGCTCTTGAATTCCCGCCTGCGTCCCTCGCGGACCGCCTTGTTCAGCTCGTCGTCGGGGGCGAAGTCCACGAAGAACAGGAACGGAGCGGAGGCCGACCATTCCTCACCCATCCACAACATCGGGATCTGGGGGCTCAGCAGAAGCCCGGCCCGGGCCAGCGCGAGCTTCTTCGGGTCGCACAGCGCGCTCAACCGCTCGCCGAGCGCACGGTTGCCGACCTGATCGTGATTCTGCAGGAAGGTGACGAAGGCCGATGGCGGCAGGTGCGCCGAAGGTTCGCCGCGCGGATGGTTGTCCAGCGTCGGGAACGGCTCGCCCTGGTAGGCGAAGCCCTCCGACAGGCAGCGCGCGAGATGCGCCACGGGCTTGTCGGAAAAGCTCGCGTAATAGCCCGCATCCTCGCCGGTCAGCAGGACGTGCCAGCAATGGTGGAGGTCGTCCGCCCATTGCGCGTCGTGCTGGACCGCCTTGCCGTCCGGCCCCCGCTCCAGCCAGCGCGCTTGGTTGGCCTCGTTCTCCAGCACGAGGTGGATGTGCCGGCCGGGAAGCCGGGCCCGGATCGTCTCGGCCAGCTCGCCGATGAAATGCGTCTCGGAATCGTCGAGGATGGCGTGGACGGCGTCGAAGCGCAGGCCGTCGAAGTGGTATTCCTCGAGCCAGTACTGCGCGTTCTCGAAGAAGAAATCGCGTACGACGCGGCCGCTCTCCTTGCCGTCGACGTTGATGCCGGCACCCCAGGGTGTCGGGTGACGCTCGGTGAAGAAGGTCTTGGCATAGGCGTTGAGGTAGTTCCCGGCCGGACCGAAGTGATTGTAGACCACGTCGAGAAACACCATCAGGCCGAGCTCGTGCGCCCGGTCGACGAGGCGCTTGAGGTCGTCGGGCCGGCCGTAGGCCGCATCGGGCGCGTAGGGGAGGACGCCGTCGTAGCCCCAGTTTCGGGTCCCCTTGAAGTCGGCGATCGGCAGCAGCTCGATGGCGGTGACGCCGAGATCGCAGAGATCCTCGAGCTTGTCGGCCAGTGCCGCATAAGTGCCCTCGGGCGTCGCCGTGCCGACATGGAGTTCGTAGAGGACCACCTCCTCCCACGGCCGGCCCTTCCAGGCAGCGTCCTTCCACGCGTAGGAGCAGCCGTCGACGACCTCGCTCAGACCCGAGACGTCGTCGGGCTGGAAGCGCGACGCCGGGTCGGGCACGACGAGATCGCCGTTGATGCGGTATCCGTAACGGGCGCCGCCGCCGACGCCCGGAACGGTGACCGTCCGCCAGCCATGGTCGCCCGCCGGGATCTCATGGTCCGTGCCGTCGAGGACGAGCACCACGTCGTCGGCGGTCGGCGCCCACAGGGAGAAGCGGGTGCCGTCCTTGGCCGTCTCGGCGCCGAAGGGCATCGCATGGGCACGCTGCATCAAGCCAACATCCTAAAAACTCTGTGTTCGGCCGACAGCCGCACCTTAGCCTGAGAAGGCCGGCCGATGGGGTCTGGTTCCCGCATCCGACCCATGCGCGGCGGCAGGGCGGCAACGGGCTTGTATCCCGGGCGATTGCATCGCCCTGTGATTGGCGCGACGCCGATACCGGGAGCGTTGGCCTACGCCATGCTTTCTGCGTCCACCGAGGAGCGACCGATGGCAGAACCTGATGAGACCCTCGTCCTGGCGCGCGCCAAGTTGAACTTCGCCCAGAAGGGTCACGGCGACCGCTGCTGGGAGCGGGACGCCGGGGGCGACGGCACCTACGGCAGCCATGTCATGGCGCTCTCGGACGAGGAACGCACGGAGTACCTCGAACAGGCCCGCCACGAATTGCGCTCCGAACCGTCCGCTTGAGATCCACGGCTTCGGCATGACGGGGCGTGGCGGACCGTTGCCGGAATGACGGTGACGGGGGAACCTGCGCTGTCCCCATTCCTTACCCTGCACGAATGAAGTCAGGGAGAACACCATGAGCCGTGGATATCCGTCGATGACCGCGTTGCTGGGGCTGCTGGCGGTGGCCGGCTTCCAGAACAGGGACAAGATCACCGAGATGCTGAGCGGCCTCGGCAAGGGTACGGGCGGCCAGCCCGGCCAGCCGGGTCAGGTCGCCGACCAGGGTGGATTGAGCGGCATTCTCGCCAGCATCACCGGGGCGCTGGGCGGAGCCGGGGCGGGCGGCCTCCTAGGCGGCGGCGTCAATGAGCTCGTCGACCGTTTCAAGCAGGCCGGCCAGGGCGAGACTGCCCAATCCTGGGTCAACCACGGCCCCAACCGCGAGATCGCACCGCCTCAGCTCGAACAGGCGATCGGTCCCGACGTCCTTGCGACGCTGACGCAGCAGACCGGCCTTTCGCGGGAGGAGCTGCTCGCGCGGCTGTCGCGCGACTTGCCCAAGGCCATCGACCAGTACACGCCCGACGGTCGCGTTCCGGCTTAGCTCCTGACGCCTTCGACGCAGGTTGAATGAAACGAGCGGGCGGGGGTGCTCCGCCCGCTGATCCTTGGTCAGAACCGCGTGGTCAGCGCCGTCAGCCAATCGGGCGAGGCCGCGACGAGTGCGGTCTCAAGTGCCTTGTCGAGTCCGAGCAGGATCGCGGCGCCCGTTGCCGTCAGGACCAGTCCCAGCGCGGTCTTGAGGCCTTTGCCCAGCCCCATCATCCGATTGCGCCATCGCATCAGCATCTCGCGAGAGACGAGGCCGAGCAGGAGCAGCGGAAGCGCGGCGCCGAGACCGAACAGCAGCATGGTCAGCGCGACCGCGCCGAGGTCGCGGCCCTGCGCGGCCAGCAGCGAGGCCGCCCCCAGGGTCGGGCCGACGCAGGGGCTCCAGACCCCACCGAGCAACAGCCCGATCCCGAACTGGCCCGGCAGGCCCGCGCCCGAGAACCCGCCGAACCGGCGCTCCGTCCAGTCGCTCACCGGGCCGGCGGCGACTGCCAGCCGGGTTTGGGCTGCGGGAACCACGAGGATCAGACCGATCAGGACCAGCAGGATGGCGGCGGCGATGCGGAAGATCCCGGTATCGAGCCCCATGGCAAAGCCGACGGTCGCCACGAAGAGCCCGATCACCACGAAGGAGAGCGCCAGGCCCACCGCGAGGGCGACAGGCCCGAACCGGTGCTCGGAGGCGGCCGCGCCGAGGACGAGCGGCAGCAGCGGCAGGACGCAAGGGGAGAGGACCGAGAGACATCCCGCCAGGAAGGCGAGGCCGAGGCTGGCACCCATGTCGGCCCCTCAGAGTGCCTTCTCGAGGAGGCTCTCGATCCATTCGGGCTGGGTCTCGCCCACCGACCGCCCCGTCTCGGTCGCTCCCTTGAAGACGATCAAGGTGCTCTGCATCCGGGCGTCGAACTGCCTCAGCACGTCCTTCTGACTGTCGAAATCCACGTCGAAGATCTGAAGATCCTTGAACCGCGCGTCGGTCCCGAGCTTGGCCAGCACGGCCTTCTGCGACTTGCAGATCGGGCACCAGGGCGCGCTCACCTCCACCAGGATCGGCATGCCGGCCTTCTGCGCCGCTTCGAACCCTGCCGCGGTATAGCGGGTCGAATCCGCGGCCAAACACGGCCCGGACGCTCCCGTGACGAGGAAGGCCAGGATTGCGAAGGCAATGCCCCTCCAGGGCGAAGCAGAGCGTGACAGCCTCATGGCGCTTTCTCCTCGGACTCGCCGTCTCGCTGGTCTCGGCGGCTCTTGCTCCTCTGCTTACGCCAAGTTGCGGCCCCCGTCTGCGATCC
>NZ_CAXUJR010000005.1:0-42817 GCF_964251405.1 uncultured Methylobacterium sp. | reverse complement strand
CTCGGCGGCTCTTGCTCCTCTGCTTACGCCAAGTTGCGGCCCCCGTCTGCGATCCCAACTGTCGAGGGCCGGTGGGCGACGAACGGCAGCTCACGTGATCGGCAGCGTGCGCTTCGGCACGGAGGCGATGCGATCCGCCGGCCCGGAAACGTTCGGGCAAATTCCGACGCCTAGACCTCGTCACACCAGAACAGCGACGGCGGCGACGCGGATGAACATCACGCCAATCCTCGGGCGACTGGGCCTCGTCCTGATCGGCCTCTGTCTCGTGATGGGCCCGATCGCCGACCCCGTTCACGTGACGGTGGTCTATGCGACCGCAGCCCTCCTCCTCGCCTATTGCTCAGCCGCCGACCTCCTCTTCGCCGGTCGGGACCGTGAGGCTCGGGTTCGCTGATCGTGGGCGGGTCTTGCCGATCGCAGAGCGGCACGCACGGCATCGTCGCCCGGATCACGGAGCGGTGGACTGGGTCGGGACCTCGATCACGGGTCTGGCCGGACGGCTGACGAAGCGGGACCCCGCCGCGAGAAAGCGCCATGGCTGATCGACGGCCTGGGTGATGCCGATGCGGCGGTCCGCGATCACCGCCAGCGGTTCCGTCGCGGTGAGGATCGAGAAACCCGCGCTCCCGACCGCGCGTCCGTCGTGGGCGTCGGTAATGCCGAGCGCCTGCGTCAGCCGGCCCGGGCCGGCGCAGAGCAGGCGCGGCGATGAGAGGCCGCGCCGCCTCTCCATGGCGTCGATTCCGGAACGCGGCTCGATCGCCCGGATCAGGACCGCACTGCCCGGCTCGCACACGACGTTGAGGCACCAGTGCAGGCCGTAGGAGCGATAGACATAGGCGTGGGCCGGCGGACCGAACATGCTCGCATTGCGGCGGGTCTGGCCCCTGAAGCTGTGCGAGGCGGGGTCGGTGCGGTCGTAGGCCTCGGTCTCCACGATGATCCCGCCGACGCCGTCGACATCGATCACGCAACCGACCAGTTCGGCGGCCACCTGCACCACCGGGCGGGCGAAGAAGCCGGGCGCGAGCGCGGTGCTCAAGACACGATCCTCAGGGTGACTTCGCGTTGGGAACCGGCTGCGCGGCCCGCGCCTGCGCCATCCCGTCCGGCCCGAGGTCCAGGGCAAGCCGGATCGCGTCCTCGACGAAGGCACGCGGCGTTACGCCGGCCAGCTTGGCGCGCCGGGAGATCTCGAGCCCGAGGCCAGCATCGATCGCCACCGGCGTGGTGCGGGGCTCACGAACGGCGTCGGGCACCGGCAGCGGAAGCACGATGGGGGTCGCCGGCGGAGCGGCGAGACCGAGAGCCTCGCGCCGGCCCCACGTCGCGAGCCGGTCGGCACGCTCGTTGCCGTCCTCCCCGGAATGGCCCCTGACCCAGGTCCAGCGTACGTCGCGGGCGGCGGCGAGGACATCGAGGCGCTGCATCAGATCGACGTTCTTGACCGGACCGGTAGCGGTGCGCCAGCCGCGCGCCTTCCATCCCCTCATCCATTCGGTGACCGACTTGACCACGTACTGGCTGTCGCAGCGCATCTCGATCGCGGCACCCTCGGGAAAGGATTCGAGAGCCCGAATCGCTGCGGTGAGCTCCATGCGGTTGTTGGTGGTGCCACGCTCGCCGCCGCAGAGTTCGATCGGGCCATCCGGTCCCGTGATCACCACGCCCCAGCCGCCGGGGCCGGGATTGGGATCACATCCGCCGTCGGCATAGACGATGGTCCGCATGAGTTCGCTTGCCTGTCGATCCGGACCGCGCGGCCCTGTTCCGAGGCGGTGGCGCATACCATGATCGACCCGGCACAATCGACCCGGAGTGACAGGATCTTTCCGCGGGATCAGGCTTGCGCGGCCGGAAGGATCTCGTAACGGATCGGCTTGAACGCGTAGTTGTTCGATTGCAGCGCCGAGCAGGCGGTGAGCCCGATGACGAGATCGGTCTCGGCTTCGAAGGTCACGCTGTCGCCCGCCCTGCTCAGGGGCGCCTCGACGTGGAGCGCCCCCGTGCCGCCATCGACGACGACGTTCATGAAGACGTTGAAGGCCACCGGGATGCGATCGGGCCCGATCCCGTAGGGTTCGAGCGCTGCGGCGAGGTTGCCAAAGCACCCGCGATGCGGCGCCTCGTCCCCGTAGATGATGCGGAACGTGTCGGCCGAGCACGGGGTCAGCAGAAAATCGTGCCGCCCGACCGTGTCGGCGACGATGCGCAGGAGCACGTTCGAGCGGTTCGAATAGATCGGGTCGCCGGTGGTGAGGTAGATCCGGCTGGCATAGTCAAGCGTTCTCCCCGAGGAGATGACCTCGTCGAGATCGTCGCGGACGAAGGCGAGGAGGTCGGCGACCTGTTCGCCCTCCGGGTCGATCACCCTCAGCCTCTCCCCCTTGGCCAGGGTGAAGGCGGTGCCCGAGCGCGGCGGGATCTCGCCGCTCACGATCTCACGCGGCATCGTGGGCGGTCCCGTTGACGACGTCGCGCCCCCTAAAGGGGCAGACCCAGTCATCGCCGACCGCGCGGCCGCTATATTGGCGTGCCTCGGAGGCCTCGCCGTGGCGGGCGATCATCGGGTTCATCGACCCGGCGAGCGCAACGTCTCGCGACAGGATGGACTCGCGCAGCTTCTCGTAGCGGCCCTGCTGGCGCAACTGCTCGAACTGGGCACGGATGTTGAAGACGATGACCGGACGGGAGAAGCGCCGGGCCGGGCGGCTCGCGCCGGGATGGAGACCGACGAGGAAGAACGCCTCGCCGCCGAAGGACAACGAGAAATGGGGATTGTCCGGGTCGGGCTCGACGCGAGTATCGTAGCGTTGTCCCAGGAAGCTGTCCTTGTCGGAGAGCGATTGCGCCCTTGCCCAGAGGTGCCGCTCGAACTCCTCTTCCGACAGGGGGGCGGCGCCCTCGAAGACGACGGCGAAGCTTTGGAACAGGTCGGGCTGGTCCCGGTAGCGGCAGATGAAGGCGAGCAACGCCGGGTAGATCCGGGTGTCGTCCCATCCCGAGGCGATGTCTCGAGCAACCAGGACGCGCATCTGGCCCCGCGACAACGCTGATTTGGCACCCACGCAGGGAAAAGTCGGATCCTTGATGAATTCCTTCAGCTCACGCGCCAGAGGATGTTGACTATCATTCGTCGGAAACCGCATGCCGGACAACTCTGGTCTTAACCTGTATCAATCGACCCTCGCGGGTCCCTTCGGATCAGGGCAATAGGAGTCCGGATGACGTTGTTCCGTGCCTGCGGCGGTGCTGCATACACTTGTCCACTGCGGTTTTCCGGCGGAGCCTCCGCGTCGATGGGGGGCGGCAGGGTCGATGCCGCTCAGATGTAGGCCGAGGCCAGGGCCGGCGATCGCTCGAGGGCATGGGCGATCATCTCCAGGGACTGCGTGATCTCGGCCCGGCTCGCGATGCCGCCGAGGCAGATCCGCACCGCTTCCGGAGGCTGCCCGGCGGCGGTGAAGGCATCGCTCGTCACGGTTCCGAGGCCGGCGGAACGGGCCTGGCTCGCGAAAGCGGAGCGCGTCCATCCCTCCGGCAGCGACAGCCAGATGTGGAATCCGTCCGGGTCCGCCGTGACGCCCGCCTCCGGCAGGATGCCGGCGGCGATGCGTTGGCGCACCCGTGACTCGGCGCGGATGAAGGCGAGGATCGCCTGCGCCGTCCCGTCCTCGATCCAGCGGGTGGCGAGCGCGGTGGTGATGGGGGATGCCATCACGGTCGAGGCGCGCAGCAGGGCCGCCAACGGCAGGGCTGCCCGCGCGCTAGGCGCCGGGACGTAGGCGAGGCGAAGGCCGGCGCCGAGGCACTTGGCGAGGCCGGCGACGTGGTAGGTGATCTCGGGCGCCAGCGTGTAGAAGCTCGGCGGCGGCGTCTCCGGCACGAAGCCGTAGGCGTCGTCCTCGATGATCGCCACGTCGTAGCGCCGCGCCACGGTGACGATGGCCGCCCGCCGTTCCGGCGTCACCGTCAGCGTCGTCGGGTTCTGCAGCGTCGGGTTGAGGTAGAGGGCCTTGGGCGCCAACCTCGTGCAGGTCGCCGCGAAGGCGTCGGCGTCGATCCCCTGCGCATCCATCGGCACGCCGGCGACCTTCAGGCGCTGATGAGCGGCCAGTGCCCGCAGCCCGGGATAAGTCAGCGACTCGGAACAGATCGTGTCGCCGGGCTTCGCGACGAGGCCCAGGATCGCGCCGAGGGCCGCATGCGCCCCGGGGCAGAGCATCAGACGGTCCAACGATGCGACGACGCCCCGCTGAGCCAGCCACGTCACGGCCGCCGCCTTGTCGTCCTGGGTGCCGCCGAAACCCTGATAGCGCAGAAGGTTGGGCAGGTCGTGCGAGACCGCCTCGAGCCCCGCCTGCATGCGCGAGAGCAGAACGGGATCGTCGGGTTCGGGTGGAAGGTTCATCGTGAAGTCGACAGGGCCGTGCGTCCGCGGGGCCGCGCTCCTCGTTGACCCGGGCCGTCGCGCCGGTTCGCGCACGTAGGTCCCCTGTCCGACCCGGGATTCGACGAGGCCCCTGCGCTGCGCCTCGACATAGCCGCGCGCCACCGTCGTGAAGTTCAGATCGAGGCGCTCGGCCAGCACGCGCTGCGGCGGCAGGCGCTCGGCCACCATCAGCCGTCCGGTACGGACGTCGTCGGCGATGGCTTCGACGATGGCAAGGTAATGCGGCTTGCCCCAGCGCCGCAGATCGGGGGTCCAACCCTCGGTCGCGGAATCGGGTGCTGGTCGGGAGATCTTGGCCATGAGGCTTGATCCGGTCAGGATACAGTCAATCGCAGAATGATCGGGTTGCAATCGCCGTGCCGGCCCGACCCTCGACCACGAAATCACCGGAAGCAGTCAATCCATACAAGTAAAACAAGACTGTGATCGGGTATTGTCGCCAATTTTGGAAGCATCTGCACAGATCATACGCATCTTGATTGCATTGCCGATCAACCGTTCGAGTCGTGTTTTGAATGCATGATTGATCGTATTCGACAGCGCGGGATCGGATGCGGGACCGGCCGGTGGATGCTGGCATGGGCCTTGCCAATTGCCGTTGAGCCCCGAGCCGCGCGCGGTCGCGGCGTCCCATAACTTCAACGGGAGTGGATCCGATGCCCGCCGTCAGCGCCGAACACCACAAGAAGGGCGATTACTTCGTCGATTATGAGGAAAAGGTCTTCGAGGACGTGAAGGCCGAACCCGGCCAGAAGGCGCTCGTCACCTTCCACACGGTGGCCTTCGAGGGTTCGATCGGCTTCGTGAACCTGCTTCAGGCCACCCGTCTCCTGCGCAAGGGCTTCGAGACCTCCGTACTGCTCTACGGACCGGGCGTGACGCTCGGCATCCAGCGCGGCTTCCCGACGCTGGGCGACGAGGCCTTCCCGGGCCACATGAACATGAACAACCAGATCGCGAAGTTCATCTCCGAGGGCGGCAAGGTCTATGCCTGCCGCTTCGCGCTCCAGGCCCTCTATGGCCACGGCGAGCCCTCGCTGATCGAGGGCATCCGTCCGATCGCCCCCACCGACGTCCTCGACCTCGTGCTCCTGCACAAGCGCGACAACGCGGTGGTGATCGACACCTGGACGGTGTGAGGGCTCGCCATCCCCCTCTCCCCGCGGGTGGGGAGGGGGCATCCAGCCGACCGTCGCTGCGAACCACCAAGGATCTGAGACCACCAAGGGCCTGAGCATGTCCGAAAAGCGCATCGTGCGGGCGGCGGCCGTCCAGATCGCTCCCGATCTCGACGACCCGGCGGGCACCCTCGACCGGGTGCTGGCGGCCGTCGACGAGGCGGCCGGCAGGGGCGCGCGGTTCATCGTGTTCCCCGAGACCTTCGTCCCGTACTACCCGTACTTCTCCTTCATCGCCCCGCCGGCCGCCCAGGGGCCGGCCCACCTGCGGCTCTACGAGGGCGCGGTGACCGTGCCGGGGCCGGTGACGCAGGCCGTCTCGGCGGCAGCGCGCCGGGCCAATGCCGTCATCGTCCTCGGCGTCAACGAGCGCGACCACGGCTCGCTCTACAACGCGCAGCTCGTCTTCGATGCCGACGGCAGCCTTCTCCTCAAGCGCCGCAAGATCACGCCGACCTATCACGAGCGCATGGTCTGGGGTCAGGGCGACGGGGCCGGGCTGACGGTCGTCGAGACCGCAATCGGCCGTGTCGGTGCGCTCGCCTGCTGGGAGCATTACAACCCGCTCGCCCGCTATGCGCTCATGGCCCAGCACGAGGAGATCCACGCAGCGCAGTTCCCGGGCTCCATGGTCGGCCAGATCTTCGCCGACCAGATGGAGGTGACGATCCGCCATCACGCGCTGGAGGCCGGCGCCTTCGTCGTCAACGCCACCGGCTGGCTCACCGAGGACCAGATCGCCGCGATCTGCCCCGACGAAAAGCTGCGCGGGGCGCTCCGCGGCGGCAATTGCACCGCCGTCGTCTCGCCCGAGGGCCGGCACCTCACCCCGCCCATGACGCACGGCGAGGGCATCCTCGTCGCCGACATGGACATGGACCTCGTGACCAAACGCAAGCGCATGATGGATTCGGTCGGCCACTACGCCCGGCCGGAACTGCTCAGCCTCAACCACGACGCCCGCCCCACCCGCACCGTGGTGACCACGCGCGACCCGACCTTCCACGACCTGACCTCCCACGACCAGACCACGCACGACCGGAGCCTCGACCATGAGCGACAGCCCGCTTCTGACCACGCCGGCCGTATCGGCGTTGCCCCAGCGCCTTCCAGGTCGAGGCACGGCTTACCAGGGCACGGCATACCTGGGCATGCCGACGGAGCGCCTGATCAACTCCCTGCAGTCGTTCGGAGTCAGGCTGGCTGACACGAGGGCCGGCGTTCAGAGCCGCCGCGGCGGTGCGGGGCCGAGCGACCACAAGGCGCTCACCATCGCGGGCCGCACCGTGATGGTGCCGGTCCATACGGCGGCCGCCTTCGAGTCGCCCTACCTCGTGCGCCGGCCCGACGCCGACGGGTCGAGCGAGATCGAGCACGACGGTGAGGTCGTCGGCCGCGTCACCTTTCCGGGCAAGCCGCGCTTCTACGCGCTGCAGACCTTCGACGGTGTGCCCTATTCCAAGATCGCGGTGCTGCACGGGCGCGACGTCCTCGCCACCACGATCCTGCAGACCTGCATCCGCTACGCCAGCCGCACCAAGACGTGCCAGTTCTGCTCGATCGGCCAGTCGCTGAGCGCAGGCCGCACCGTCGCCCACAAGACGCCCCAGCAACTCGCCGAGGTCGCCCGCGCCGCCGTGCTTCTCGACGGCGTCAAGCACATGGTCATGACCACGGGTACACCCAACGCCACCGACCGAGGTGCCGCCGTGCTCTGCGAGAGCGCCTTCGCGGTGAAGGCCGCCGTCGATCTGCCGATCCAGGGCCAGTGCGAGCCGCCCGACGACGACCGCTGGTTCGTGCGGATGAAGGCGTCGGGCATCGACGCGCTCGGGATGCATCTCGAAGCCGTGACCCCGGAGGTGCGCGCCCGCATCATGCCCGGCAAGGCCGGCGTGCCGCTGGAGCGGTACTACGATGCGTTCCAGGCCGCCGTGCCGGTCTTCGGTCGCGGTCAGGTCTCGACCTACATCCTGGCGGGCCTCGGCGACACGCCGGAAGCCATCCTGACGATGGCCGAGCGGCTGATCGGGATGGGCGTCTACCCCTTCGTGGTCCCGTTCGTGCCGATCTCGGGCACGCCGCTGGAGGGGCACCCCGCTCCGTCGCCCGAGTTCATGCACGCCATCCTGAAGCCGCTCTCGGACATGCTGGCGGCGGCGGAATTGCGCTCCACCGACATCAAGGCCGGGTGCGGCCGCTGCGGCGCCTGCTCCGCGCTCTCGGCCTACGAGCGGTGAGTGCGATGTTCGATCCCGTCCCGCCCTACCGGCCGAGCCACTTCCGCATCAAGTTCGCCACCGCTCCCTGGGAGCGGGCCGGCACCGCGGCGCTGCGCAGGGAGGTGTTCTGCCGCGAGCAGGCGGTCTTTACGGGCGACGATTGCGACGCCGTGGACGGCCATGCGTTGCCGATCTGCGCGCTCTCGACGCTCGGCGGCGACCCCGACGCCGTCGTCGGCACCGTGCGGATCCACGAGGTTGCCGAAAAGCCCGGCGAATGGTGGGGCTCGCGCCTCGCCGTGGCACCCGATTACCGCCGCGTCGGGGCGCTGGGCGCCGGGCTCATCCACGTCGCCGTAGCGTCGGCCCATGCGCGCGGCTGCACGCGCTTCCTCGCCCATGTCCAGAGTCGCAACATCGCCCTGTTCGAGGCTCTGCACTGGAGGAGCCTCGATACCCTCGACCTCCACGGCCTGCCCCACCACCTGATGCTGGCCGATCTGACGTGTTACCCGCCGATGGCGGACCCCGAGCGCGGCCTCGTCACCCTCCTGAGGCGGGCCGCCTGATGGGTGCGATGCCCGACCTCGCCGAGATCGCCCGCATGATCCGCGACGGCCAGGGCGTGGCGCACAAGCGCGACATCGACGCAGTGATCGGACGCTTGGGGCTCGGCGACCGTGGGGCGACCGTGTCGCTCGGCGACGATTGCGCCGCGATTTCCGACGGCGACGGATTTCTGCTCTTCGCCATCGAAGGCTTCATGGACGGGTTCGTGGCCGCCGACCCGTATTTCGCGGGCTTCTGCGGCGTGATGGTCAATGTCAGCGACATCGCCGCCATGGGCGGACGCCCGATCGCCGTGGTCGACGCCCTGTGGAGCCGGGACCAGGGGCACGCCGACCCGGTCCTGGCCGGATTGCGGGCGGGTGCCGCGACCTACGGGGTCCCGGTCGTCGGCGGGCACAGCAATACGCGCAACGAGGCCGAGCATCTCGCGGTGGCGATCCTCGGCCGTGCCAAGCGCCTGCTCACGAGCTTCGACGCGAAGCCCGGCGACGTTCTGGTCGCGGCGATCGACCTGCGAGGGCGCTTCCGCGATCCGCATCCCTACTGGGACGCCGCAACCGGTGCCCCGCCCGAGCGCCTGCGCGGCGACGTCGCGGTGCTGGCCGAGATCGCCGAGGACGGCCTGTCGCAGGCGGCCAAGGACATCAGCATGGCCGGCCTCGTCGGCACCGCGCTGATGCTGCTCGAATGCTCGGGCGTCGGCGCCGCGATCCGGCTCGACCGGATCCCGCGCCCCGACGGCATTCCCCTGGCGCGCTGGCTCACCGCCTTCCCGAGCTACGGCTACCTCCTCAGCGTCTCGCCCGACCGCCTCGGTTCGGTCCTCGACCGCTTCGCCGCGCGGGGCATCGCGGCGGAGGCGATCGGATCGGTGGATGCGAGCCGGGTCGTGCGCATCGCGCAGGCCGGCGCCGAGGCCGTGGTCTGGGACTTCGCACTGAGCCCGCTCATCGGCTGCGGCGGAGGCGTGCGGTGAGGGAGCGTCGTCTGCGCATCGCGATCCTGACCCATTCCACCAACCCGCGCGGCGGCGTCGTCCACGCGCTCTCGCTGGGCGAGGCGCTGACCGATCTCGGCCACGACGCCGTGGTCCATGCGCCCGATCCCGGCGGCCAGGGCTTCTTCCGCGCTGCTCGCTGCCGGACGACGCCGGTGGCGGCGCAACCCGTCTCCGGCTCCACCATCGAACTCGTCGGTGCCCGCATCGCCGACTACCAGCGCCATTTCGCGACGCCGGCCGCCTGCGACTACGATGTCTTCCACGCCCAGGACGCGATCAGCGGCAACGCCCTCACCACGCTGATGCGCCGGCGGCTGGTCCCGGCCTTCGTCCGCACGGTCCACCACCTCGACCAGTTCGCCGATCCGCAGCTCGCCTACTGGCACGACCGCGCGATCTACGAGGCGACGACGCTGCTCTGCGTCAGCCGCCTCTGGCAGGACACCTTGCGCCGTGATTTCGGGCTCGATGCCGACACTGTCGGCAACGGCGTCGACACGAGTGCCTACGGCCCCCTCGTCGCCGTGGAGGACGACATGCTGCGCCGGGAATGGGGCATCGGCCCCGGCCCGGTCTTTCTCTCGGTGGGCGGGTTCGAGGAGCGCAAGAACGCACTGCGCATCATCGAGGCCTTCGCCCTGGTCCGCGCGCAGCAGCCCCAGGCGCAGCTGCTCGTGGTCGGTGGCGCCTCCCTTCTGGATCACGCGAGCTATCAGGCGCGCTGCCGGGCGGCCCTCGACGGGGCGGGCCTCGAGGTCGGCCCGGGCCGCGCCGTGATCAGGACCGGGCCGGTGCCTCAAGCCGCGATGCCCAGCCTCTACCGGATCGCCGACGCCCTGGTGTTTCCCTCGCTCAAGGAGGGCTTCGGGCTGTGCGTGCTGGAGGCGATGGCGAGCGGGACGCCCACCATCGTGGCGGATCTCGCGCCTTTCACCGAGTATCTGACCGCGAACGACACCCTGTTCGTCGATCCCGAGAATGTCTGGGCCATCGCGGGGGCGATGGCGGCGGTGCTTGGACCCGACCGTCGCCGCCACCTGTCGGCGGCCGGCCCGGCCATCGCCAAACGGCATTCCTGGCGCAGCTGCGCCGCCAAGCACGTGGCGGCCTACGCGGCCTGCACCAACCGGAAGCAGGCCCTCTCCGATGCCTGAGATGCGTTTCCATATCCGCTGGCCCGATGGCAGCCGCGAGGCCTGCTACTCGCCTTCCCTGGTGATCAAGGAGCATTTCGCCCTGGGCGAAGAGCTGCCCCTGGCCGACTTCGTCGCTCGCAGCCGCACCGCCCTCACGATCGCCAGCGATCGCGTGAAGGCTCGCTACGGCTTTCCCTGCAGCCTCGCCACGAGCCAGCTCGCGCGGATCGAGGCCGCGGCGGCGGTGATGCCCGAGGACGGCGGCGTCCTCATCGAAGCCTTCGAGGAATAGGCGAGGAGCAGGGCCCGAACCATGAGCGAGACCCGACCGAATCCCGGCCCGCGCCACCTGCCCGTCATCATCGTCGGCGGCGGGCAGGCCGGCCTGTCGATGAGTTACCAGCTCAAGCAGCGCGGCATCGCGCACCTCATCGTCGAGAAGGCGGGCATCGCCAACACCTGGAAGACGCAGCGCTGGGACAGCTTCTGCCTCGTGACCCCGAACTGGCAGTGCCAGCTGCCGGGCTTCCCCTATCCGGGCGACGACCCGCACGGGTTCATGCGCAAGGACGAGATCGTCGCCTATATCGAGGCCTATGCGCGGATGATCGGGGCACCCCTCGTGGAGGGCGTGGCGGTAACGGCGATCCGCCAGCGGCCCGAGGGCGGCTTCGCGCTGGAAACCGAGGCCGGCGCCTACAGCGCGGATCAGGTCGTGATGGCGATCAGCGGCTACCACGTGCCCTCGATCCCGGGCTTCTCCGCGCAGCTGCCAGATCGAATCGCGCAGATCCATTCCTCCGCCTACCGCAACCCGGAGCAGCTGCCCGAGGGCGCCGTGATGGTGGTGGGCTCGGGCCAGTCCGGCTGCCAGATCGCCGAAGACCTGCATCTGGCCGGCCGCCGGGTCCATCTCGTGGTCGGCAGCGCACCGCGATGCCCGCGCGTCTATCGCGGCCGCGACGCCGTCGACTGGCTCGCCGAGATGGGCCAGTACGACCTTCCCGTCGACGACCACCCGCTCAAGGAGGACGTAAGGCGCAAGGCCAACCACTACCTCACCGGGCGCGACGGCGGCCGCGACATCGACCTGCGCCGCTTCGCGCTCGAAGGGATGGCCCTGCACGGTCGGCTGGAGACGATCGACGGCGCGGTGCTGCGCTTCGCCGACGACCTCGAAAAGAACCTCGACGGCGCGGACGCGGTCTATACCGGCATCCAGGGCGCCATCGATCGCCATATCGAGGCCAAGGGGATTGCCGCCCCGGCCGGAGAGCATTACCGGCCGGTGTGGAAGCCGGACTTCCGGGCCCAAAGCCTCGACTGCACCGCCGCCGGGATCGGCAGCGTGGTCTGGGCGACGGGGTTCCGAGGCAAGTTCGGGTTCATCGAGGCCCCTGCCTTCGATGCACGCGGCCTGCCGGTGCACAAGCGCGGGGTCACCGCGGTGGACGGTCTCTACTTCGTCGGGCTGCCCTGGCTCCACACCTGGGGCTCCGGCCGGTTCTCCGGCATCGCGCGGGATACCGCCTACCTCGCCGAGCGGGTGGCGGAACGAGCCTCGCCCGAGTCGATGACGCTGTCGCTGGCGAGCTGACCAAACGAAAAGGCCGCCCCGGGGGAGCGGCCTTTTGGATTCCGGCGTGCCGGTCTCGGGCGAAGACGCCCTTACTTGATCCTACCTTACTTGATCTTGGCTTCCTTGAACTCGACGTGCTTGCGCACAACGGGATCGTACTTCTTCATCGAGATCTTGTCGGTCTGCGTGCGCGAGTTCTTCTTGGTAACGTAGAAGTACCCGGTGTCGGCGGTGGACACGAGTCGGATCTTGACGGTGACGGCCTTGGCCATGGCGTAGCGCTCCTCGAGATTGCGGCATTCCGCATGAGCGAAACGCAAAACGGCCGGGAAGACCCGGCGGAATACGGGTGGGGCAATGCCCGATCGGGCGGCGAACGTCAAGATGGAGCACCCGGTTTGAGGCGCCACAGAACGAGCAGCGCATAGGCCAGGAACAGCCCGCACAGGGCATGGGCGAAGCCCTGCGGCGGCATCAGGTCCATCGCGCCGCCGATGATCGGCGGGCCCAGCATGAGGCCGAGATTGTAGAGCACGACGAAGGCGGCGTTGGCGCCAGCGAGCTCACGGCCGCTGACGCTGGCTCCGAGATGGGCGAGGCCGACGGTGTAGAGGGTCCCGGCGAGCCCGCCCCACACCACGAGAAGCGCCGCCAGCGCCGGGAAGGACGCCGAGGCCGCCGGGATCAGCGCCGCGCCGACCGCGCCGCCGGTCGCCGAGGCGAGGAGGACGAGGCGGCGGTCGAAGCGGTCGGAGAGCCATCCGAACGGGATCTGGAACAGGACGTTGCCGACCGCCATCAGGCTGACGAGCCCCGCCGCCGTGGCGGCCTCGTAGCCGATGCGCAGCCCGTAGAGCGGCAGGATCGCGAAGCCCCCGGTCTCGACGGCGCCGTAGACGAGGGCCGCGAAGGTGGCCGCCGGCGCCAGCCGCAGATAGGCGAGGAAGGGCAGGCCCCTGCCCCTTGCCATGTGGGGCGACAGCCCGCGCGCCAGGATGAGCGGGATCGTGCCGAGCGCGAACAACCCGGCACCGGCGAGGTAGGGTGCATAGCCCTCCGTCCCGAGCACGGTGAGCAGCGTCGGCCCCACCGCGAAGCCGAGCGCCAGCACGGTGGCGTAGATGCCCATGACGAGGCCGCGCCGGGCTGGCGGCGCCACTTCGTTGATCCAGAACTCAGAGAGCACGAACAGCACGCCCATCGTCATGGAGAACACGAAGCGCAGGACGAACCACCAGCCGAGGGCGGGCAACAGCTTGAAGCCGACCAGCGTGACCGCCCCGAGCGCGATGGCGAGGACGAGCAGGCGCACGACGCCGACCCGGGCCGCGAGCGCCGGCACGAACGGCACGGTGACGATGCTGGCGAGCCCCGCCACGGCGGTGTTGATGCCCACCAGCGTGCTCGACGCGCCCATGCGCGACATCTCGAGGGAGAGCAGCGGGATCGACAGGCTGAGCCCGATCCCGACCACGGCCACGCAGGTGATCGCGGCCGCGATGGCCGCGTAGCGGTCCCGGTCGAGGGGCGGGCTGGGCGTTCTGTCGAGCATGGGGGAGAGATGGGGTGACCAGGCCGGGGGGCACACCCTCTCGGCCCGATCAATCCCGCTCGCAACCCTGCCCGGCGTCAGGCTTCCGTCAGCGAACGGCGGCCTGGCGCGGCGGCGTCTCCGCCGGGGGCGCCATCCGGTCGATCTTCTGACCGTCGCGAAGACCGACCGGCGGGCTCAGGATGACCTGCTCGCCGCCCTCGAGGCCCTGGCTCAGCTCGACCACCGTGCCGCGGTCGCGCCCGATCTGGACGCTGCGCCATTGCGCGGTGCCGTCGTCGCGGGCGATGGCGACCTGGGTGCCGCGCTGGTTGAACACGAGCGCCTCGGCCGGGATGGTCGAGGCCGGTTCGGCGCGGGGGATCTTGAGGGTCACGTAGACGTAGAGGCCGGCCCGAAGGATGCCGTCCGGGTTGGGCACGTCGACCTGCGTCGTCAGGGTGCGGGAGGCCGTCAGCAGCGTCACCGAACTGCGCTCGACCACGCCGGCGAAGGTACGGTCGGGCATCTGCGGCACCTTGATGGACGCGGGCACGCCCTCCTTGACGCCGATCGCTACCGATTGCGGCACGTTGACGGAGATGCGCAGGATGTCGTCGCGGTCCATGGCGAGCAGCGCCGTGCCGGTGCCGTCGGCATGGACGAGGTCGCCGACATCGACCCCGCGGGTGGTCACGACGCCGTCGAAGGGGGCGACCACGTCCTTGAAGCCGGCGAGCGCCTTGAGCCGGTTCACGGTCGCGAGCTGCGCCTTGATGTTGGCCTCGGCCACCTTCACGCCGGCCTGCGCCGAGGCCAGAGTCGCACCCTGGCTCAGCACCGTCGCCTGCGAGTTGTCGGCGTTCTGCTTCGAGGCCCAGCCCTGGCCGGCCAGCGTCGAGGTGCGGTTGTTGGTGACGTTGGCGAGGTTCACGTTGGCCCGCGCCTGATCGACCATGGCCTTGGCCTGGAGGAGCTGGGCCTCCATCTGCCCGACCTGCGCCTCGGCCTGGGCGAGCTGCTGGTCGAGATCCGGCGCAGCGATGCGCAGGAGGATGTCGCCCTGCTTCACCCGGCTGCCGATATCGACCCTGCGCTCGGCGATGTAGCCGGTGGCGCGGGCATAGAGGGCGGCCTTGGCGAAGGCGTCGGTCTGGCCGGGCAGGGTCAGCTCGGTCGGCTTGTCGGCGCGCTCCACGGTGGCGGTGCGCAGTTTCGGGACGAAGGCGTTGACCTTGCGCTGCGTCTCGGCGGCGGCAGCGCGCTGCTGCCATTGCCCGTAGCCGCCCCAGCCGAGGAGGCCCACGGCGAGGAGCCCGGCGAGCACGAAGGGCCCTTTGCGCGGCGGGGGCGGTATCTCGCCCGGCTCCCGGCGATGGCTGTGTCCTGTCACGACCGTCCCATCCTGATCATCGGCCTCACGCATAGTCTTCCAGCGGCCGCACCTCGCCCCGACGCAGGACGGCGTAGAGGAACGGCACGAACAGCAGGGTCGCCGGCGTGCCGAGCGCCAATCCCCCCATCACGGCCCGTGCCAACGCCGCGTTCTGCTCCGCGCCCTCGCCGTGCCCGAGCGCCATCGGGACGAGCCCGAGGAACATGGCGCCTGCCGTCATCAGGACCGGCCGTAACCGGGTCTCGCCGGCGAGGATGGCGGCCTCGAGGGCGCCGCACCCCGTGGCCTCGCGGTGTTCCTTGGCGAAGGTAACGAGCAGGATCGAGTTCGCGGACGCGATTCCCACCGACATGATCGCCCCGAACAGTGACGGAATCGAGAACGTCGTGCCGGTGATGAACAGGGCCGCGACGATGCCGCAGAAGGCGAGCGGCAGGGCGGCAAGCACCACGAAGGGGTCGCCCCAGCTCTGGAAGTTCACCGCCATGAGGAGATAGACGGCGACCAGCGCGATCGAGAGCCCGACGCCCATGCGGAAGAAGGCCGATTGCATGTTCTCGATCTGCCCTCGCACCGTGATCTTGTCGGGTGCGGGCAGGTTCTTCTGCTCCTCCTCCACGATCGTCCGGATCTCGCGTGCGACGGAGCCTAGGTCGGAATCCTGCACCGCCGCGTAGATGTTGAAGGTCGGCTGCGTGTTAACGTGGTTGATCACGGTCTGCGTGCCCTGGCGGCGCATGGTCGAGACGCTGGAGAGGAGCGTCAGCACGCCCGGCGCATCGCCGTTGCCGGCCACCAGCAGAGGCGTGTTCTGCAGCGATGTCAGCGATTCGTTGCGGTATTCCGGCGTCTGCACCCAGAGCTGGTAGGGGATGCCGGTCTTGGGGTCGCTCCAGAAGTTCGGCGTCACCTGGAAGGAGCCCGACAGGGAGACGTTGAGGGCCTGGCCGACCTGCTGCTGCGTGAGGCCGACCTCGGCGGCGAGCTGCCGGTCCACGTCGATGAAGAATTGCGGGGTGCCGACGATCTGGTGGAGGCGCACGTCCACCGCCCCTCGCGTCTCCTTCAGGCGCCGGACGACGCTCTGGGCGACTTCGAGATCCTTGGCGGTGTTGCGGCCCGACACCTGGATGTCGATCTGCGCCAGGGTGCCGAAGTTCAGGATCTGCGTGATGATGTCGGAGGGCTGGAAGTAGGCCACCACGTCGGGGAAGCGCTCGCGGATCACCTCGCGCAGGCGCTTGGTGTAGCCCGCCACCGAGCCGTGCCCCTCCTTGAGGTTGATGAGCATCTGGCCGTCGTTGTAGGCGACGAAGGAGCCGTCCGAGAACGCGAAGTTGTAGTTGTTGGCCGGCAGGCCGAGATTGACCAGGACCTGGTCGATCTCGCCTTCGGGGATCACCTCGCGCACCGCGGTCTCGACCTGCGCGAACACCTGCTCGGCCGCCTCGATGCGCATGCCCGGGCGGGTGCGCAGGTGAAGGGTCATCTGGCTCGATTCGACCTGCGGGAAGTAGTCCTGGCCGACCACCGTGAAGAGGGCGGCGGTGCCGGCGAACATCAGGCCGACGACCGCGAGGGTCGCGAACCGGCGGGCCAGCACCGCGTGCAGGAGGCCGATATAGCCGCTCTGGAAGCGGGCGAACCGCGCCTCGAACCCGTGCCGGAAGCGGCCTGCGAGACGCAGCAGGGGGCCGAACAGCCAGGCGAGGGCGCGGGTGACCCGGCCCTGGCGGGGCGCGTCGTCGGCTTGTCCGTAGCGTTCGGCGTATTCGCGGGCGACCAGCACGTCGATGAGCACCGGCACCAGGGTCCGGGACAGCACGTAGGAGGTCAGCATCGCGAACACGACTGCAAGCGCCTGGGGCGTGAACAGGTATTTCGGCGTGTCGGTGAGCGCGAAGACCGAGACGAAGGCGGCGCAGATCGAGAGGGTCGAGATCAAAGCGGGCTTGGCGATGCCGGCCGCCCCCTCGACCACGGATTTGCGGAAGGGCTCGCCCTCCTCGAACATCCGGTGGGTGTTCTCGATGGCCACCGTGGCGTCGTCGACGAGGATGCCGACGGCCAGTGCGAGGCCGCCGAGCGTCATCACGTTGATGGTCTCGCCGAGTGCGGCCAGGATCGCCAGCGAGGTCAGGATCGAGAGCGGGATCGAGACCAGCACCACGATGGTGGAGCGCCAGGAACCGAGGAACAGCAGGATCGTCAAGCCGGTCAGCGCCGCTGCGATCACCGCCTCGTGGATCACGCCCTCGATCGCCGCCGAGACGAAGACCGACTGGTCGAAGAGTTCGCGCAACACCATGCCCTCGGGGGCGGCGGCGCGGATGTCGGGCAGCGCCTTCTTGACGTTGTTGACGACGTCGAGCGTCGAGGCGGTGCCGTTCTTGAAGATCCGCATGAGGACCGACTGGGCACCGTCGGCACGCACCACGTTGACCTGCGGCGGACCGCCGTCGCGGACGAAGGCGACGTCGCGCACCAGCACCGGCTGGCCGGACACGACCTTGATCGGGATCAGGTTGAGCGCCTCGACGGTGTCGGGCGAGGCGTTGAGCTGGATCGGGTATTGCTGCTCGCCGATCTTGGCGAGGCCGGATGGGATCGTGAGGTTCTGCACCGTGATCGCGTTGGTCACGTCCAGCGCCGTGAGCCCCAGCGCCTGCAGGGCGTGCAGGTCGAGGTCGACCATGATCTGGCGCGGCGCGCCGCCGAAGGGCGAGGGCAGGGTCGAGCCCGGCACCTGGATCAGGCGCTGGCGGATGCGGAACTGCGCGTAGTCGAAGACCTTGTTGAGGCTTTCCTTGTCGGAAGTCAGCGAGAGCTGGATCACCGGCACGGTGGAGGCGGAGAAACGCAGCACGATCGGCGGCTGCACCCCGGGCGGCATCGTCGCGCGGATGGAGTTCATCGCCGAGACGACCTGCGCGATGGCGAGATCGATGCTCACGGACTGGTCGAAATAGACCTTCTGGATCGCCGTGCCCTGAAGGGTGGTCGATTCCATCCGGGCGATGTTGTTGACGTTGTTGGAGAGCGAGAACTCTGCGTAGGTTGTGATGCGCCGTTCCATCTCCGAGGTGGAGAGGCCGTTATAGGTCCAGACCACCACCACGACCGGGATATCGACGTTGGGCAGCACGTCTTTGGGAGCGACGACGACGGCGGCCGCGCCGCCGAGCATCATCAGCACGGCGAGAACGTAGATCGTGACGCGGAACTTTAGGGCGTACTGAACGAGGCCCATTGCATCCTCAGGCTGTCACGCAAGGGTTCAGGTGTTCGCATAGGTTCTCGGCGAACGCAGCCCTGACGCAAAGCCGCAGGGTCGACGTGAGATCGACGCTATTGTTCCGGCTGAAGGTCCATCCCGGTCTCGTCGAGGATCGTACTCATCGGTTCGGATCCTGTCAGACACCGTTGCGCCGTCCGGTGTACGAGCCCTGCGCGACGACCGCCATTCGCCCAAGAGTGATCCACGTTTCGCGTGGGGCGATCATCCAAGGCCGCGGGCCAGCAGGTCCAGAATTCGGCTCCGTGTGGCCAAACGGGCGCATTCGCGGCGCGATCCAGGGTGTCTAAGGAAGGCGGCAGCCGCCTGAGATCCCTCATGCCTGTCGCGCAACGCAGCAATCGCCATGCCCACGTATCCTCTCCTTCGCAGCCTCTTTGCAGCGTTCGCCTTCTTGATCGTCGACCCGTCCGTTGTCATGGCCGGCGGCAAGGAGGCGGAGACGAGCAAGTCGTCGGAGCAGAAGCCCGAGAAGAAATCGGACGAGCCGAAGGAGGTCGATACCGAACACCTGTTCGGCTTCACCGAGGGCGCGGATGCCGGCGAGAAGGGCCAGCAGGAGGTCGTTGTCGACACGATCGGCCGTATCGGAAAGCGGCGTGCCGGGCCGGGGCCGTCGAGCTTTCGCGCGTTCAACACCCGTCTCGGATACCAGTTCGATCCCATCGAGAGGCTGAGCGTCGAGGTGAGCGCCTTCGGCGACGTGCGCCGCGTGCGCAACGTCATGGACCTCGACGATAAGTCCTTCGGCACCTTCGATGGCGTCTCGTTGGACGTGAAATATCAGTTCCTGAAGGGCTCTGCCGAGCAGCCTGTCGGGCTCGCGCTAGAGGTCCGACCACGCTTTGCCCGCGTGCTGCCGATCGAAGGCCGGGGCGCGGACATCTTCGACATGGAGACGCTCCTCCTCGCCGACGTCCAGATCGTCCCGAACAAGCTCTGGTACGGCACCAACGTCAGCTTCGAGCCCGCGGCGGGACGCCAGCGCGGCTCGAAGGAGGGGTATCGCTCGTCGACCTTCCTGTGGTCGAACGCGATCGTCGGAGAGGTCGCGCCTAACACGTATCTCGGCCCGGAAGTGCGATACCTGCGCGGCTACGACGGCTTGTTCCTGAGCCAGCTCCAGAGCGAAGCCCTCTTCATCGGCCCGACCCTGCACCATCGCTTCACCGAGAAGGTGTGGCTGACCATCGCGTATGCGGGCCAGGTCTGGGGCCGCGATACCGATGCCGGCTTGGCGGGGAGGAAGCTCGGCCTCAGCCAGTTCGAGCGGCACAACGTGCGGCTCAAGGTGGGCATGGAGTTCTGAGGACGAGGTCCCGCGGGCGATCCTGCGAGGATTGCGGCCGGCCGCAGCCGGAGGGCGCCCGTTCCCGGGCGTCCAAGGCATCAGGGGAAAGCCCCCAGGACGAAGGTCTCGCGGCGGCAAGGCCGGCGGATCGATCGGAGGCGCGCAGGGGAACTAGATACGGAACGGCCCCATCGCGGCGTTTTCGTAACCACCTTGGTCTTATCGTTCCACCCAGTGATGTGCGGGTGTGGGTCGTTCGCCTTGAAGATGCGTCTCGAAGACGGGTTACGCTCCCTGCGACCCGGCAGCCCTACCATTGCGATGCTCGTCGCCGCGGTCATCGTGGTGGCGCTCGGCTGCTGGTAGATCTCGCGCGCGCGCGAGGCCGCGCTCGCAGGCGCCATGCAGAACGCGCAGAACCTGAGCCGCTCCCTGGCCCAGCACGCCGAACGCACCGCGGAGGGCGTCGACCTCACGCTGTCGGCCATCGTCGACCGCCTCGAAGGCCCTGCGGACCGGACCGAGCTTCAGCGCTACCTCGAACGGCGGGACGCCGCGCTCCTGCAGACGCGCAATCTCGTCGTCACGGACAGCACCGGTGCCTGGATCGCCCAATCGGCTCAGAACCAACCCCATCTCACGAGCGCGGATCGGGCCTATTTCCAGTGGCATCGCGACCACGACGACGGAGCCGTGCACGTCACCCCAACTATGGTGAGCAAGGCCGGCGACCGCATCATGGCGATGTCGCGCCGCTACAACGCTCCGAACGGCACCTTCGCGGGCGTGGTCATCGGCGCCTTGACGCTCGACTTCCTCGACGATTTCTACGCGACGCTCAGCATCGGCGAGAACGGCGCGATCGGTCTCTGGAGCGCCGACGGCCGCATGATCGTGCGCCGGCCCGCATCGCCCGACGGCCTGACCAAGGACCACAGCCGGGGTCCGATCCATCGCGCGCTGCGGGAGAAGCCCTCGGGCGTCTTCGTCGGCAGCGGGTCGCAGGTCGACGGCGTCGCCCGCATCGTCGGCTATGCGAGCCTGGAGCGCTATCCCACGCTGATCGTCTCCACGTCCCTCGCGGTCGACGAGGTCCTGGCGCCGTGGCGCCGTGAGGCGCTGGTCCAGGGCGCGATCATCGGCATCGCCGCCCTCGCGCTGATGGCCATCGGTATCGGGATCGAGCTTCGCGGCCGTCACGCTCGCGCGTCGGCCCAAGCCCTCGCACGGAGCGAGGAGCTTCACAGGCTGCTGACCGAGAATTCCAGCGACATCATCACCATCAAGCCGAGCTTCGGCGACCGCAGCTACGTCTCGCCTTCGGCGCGGAACGTGCTGGGTTGGGAGCCCGCGGAACTCATGGGCATGACGGCGCAGGACTTCATCCATCCCGATGACCTGGACCGCGTGCGGGCCGAGTTCGCCTGCGTCACTCATGCGAACCCGAAGGTCGTCAGCATCCATCGGGCCAGGCACAAGGCCGGGCACTGGGTCGACATCGAGGCCGTGTACCAGCTCACGGGTGCGGGGACGAAGGACGAGCGCGTCATCCTCACCGCTCGCGACGTCACCGCCCGTCAGGCGGCCGAGGCCGCCCTGTCCGAGAGCGAGGCCCGCTACCGGCTCCTGGCGGACACCGCCACCGACATGATCGTCCTGTCGGATCTCGATCACGTCCTCGTGTACGTCTCGCCGGCGTCCAGGGAATTGCTGGGCTACGAGCCCGCCGAGTTGGTGGGAAGCGCCGCGAACGGGACGGTCCACGAGGACGACGCCGCCCGCGTCCAGGATCTGCTCCGGCAGCAGCGGGATGGCTCGCTCGACCGGGCCGTGAGCATTCACAGGGCGGCCCGCAAGGACGGGTCGTTCGTCTGGGTGGAGGCGAAGGCCCGCGTCATCCGCGATTCCGCGACGCACGCACCCACCGGCATCATCTGGGCGGTCCGCGACGTCTCCGAGCGACAGCGTCAGGCCGAGGAGCTTCGCGGCGCGAAGGAGGCCGCTGAGGCGGCGGCGAACGCAAAGGGCGAGTTCCTGGCGAGCATGAGCCACGAGCTGCGCACGCCGCTGAACGCTATCATCGGCTTCTCTCGCCTGATGGTCGAAGCGCGCGATGACGGGCGCGATCTGGCGATGCCGGTGATGCATCGCTATGCCCGCCTCGTTCAGGACGCGAGCACGACGCTGCTCTCCATCGTCAACGACGTGCTCGACGTCTCGAAGCTCGAAGGGGGCAATCTCGAGCTCGACCCGCATCCGTTCTCGCCCCGCGACCTCGTCGAGAACGTCGCCACCCTCCTGCGGGGCCAGGCCGAGGGGAAGGGCCTCGTCCTCCATGTCGAGGCCGACCCGTCGCTGCCGGCCGCGTTGATCGGCGACGATGCGCGCTTGCGCCAGGTGCTGCTCAACCTGCTCTCCAACGCGGTGAAGTTCACCGCCAAGGGCATGGTGTGGGTGTTCGTCGGTTGCGAGAGCGAGGACACCGGAATGGCCCGGGTGCGCTTCTGCGTGATGGATACCGGCATCGGTATCCCGCAGGACAGGCGCCACCGCTTGTTCAAGCGCTTCAGCCAGGTCGACAATTCGACGGCACGGCAGTTCGGCGGCACGGGTCTCGGCCTCTCGATCTGCAAGAGCCTCGTCGAGGTCATGGGCGGCAGCATCGTCGTCGACAGCGTGGAAGGCGAAGGCACGACCTTCTCGTTCGTGCTCGAACTGCCGGTCGCCGAGCCGATCGCCGCGACGCGAGAGCAGAACGCGCCCGATCCGGCAACACTGGCTTTTGGCGGCGCCCATATCCTCCTGGCGGAGGACGTCGAGCTGAACCAGGAACTCGCGGTCGCCATGCTGACGAAGTGGGGGCACACCGTCGAGGTGGTCAGCGACGGCGCCGCGGCGGTCGATGCCGTCATGCGACACCGCTACGACCTCGTGTTGATGGACGTGCAGATGCCGGTGATGGATGGGATCGAGGCGACAAGGCGGATCAGGGGCCTCGGCGGCCGCTACGCCACCCTTCCCATCGTCGCCATGACGGCGAACGTCCTGTCACGCGACGTCGCGATCTGCCGCGAGGCCGGCGTCGACGACCATATCGGCAAGCCGTTCGTGCCGCAGACGCTGCGCGCCCTCGTCGAGCACTGGGTTGCGGACCCATCGTCGGCACGTCGCGCGGCGGCCGCCTGATCGACGAAATCCGCCGGGCGGAGAGACGTCGGGGAGGGCAGGGAACGGCGAGTGGTCTCAGCAGCAGCGAAAACCGCTCGTATTGCCGACCCCGAACCGCGCGTTCTCGCGGTTGCGGAAGAACTCCTTCTCGGTCATCGGCGCGAGGTCCGGGTGGGTGCGGCGGATATGGGCGGCGTAGGTCTCGTAGTCGCCTTGCCCCACCATGAGCCGGGCGCCGTCGCAGACGCATTTCGAGAAGGTCTTGAGACGCTCCCGCAGTTCGAACGACGACAAGGCCATCGCGGCTACTCCGCCGGCGCCGGGGCCGGACCGGTCTCGAGCGCCGTCCAGCGCTCGGCCCGGTAGGCCTTGACGCAGGCCGCGATGCCGAAGCCCGCGATGGCGATGACGAGGCCGACGAACATCACGGCGAGCACCGCGTCGATGCGGTCGTTGACGATGATCTGGTTCATCTGGTCGATGGTCTTGGCCGGGGGCAGGATTTTTCCCTCGCTGAGCGCGGCGCTGAAGCGGTCCGCGTGCGAGAGGAAGCCGATCCGCGGGTCGGCGGAGAAGATCTTCTGCCAGCCCGCGGTCAGCGTGCAGATGCACAGCCAGGCGGTGGGCACGATGGTGATGAGCGCGTAGCGGTGGCGCTTCATCTTGAAGATGACCACGGTGGCCAGCGTCAGGGCGACGGCGGCGAGCATCTGGTTCGAGATGCCGAAGAGCGGCCACAGGGTGTTGATGCCGCCGAGCGGATCGGTGACGCCTTGGTAGAGGAAGTAGCCCCAGGCCGAGACGCAGAGCGCCGTGGCGAGGATGCTCGGCACCCAGGCGGTGGTGTCCTTGAATCGCGGCGAGGCGAGGCCGAGCAGGTCCTGCAGCATGAACCGCCCGGCGCGGGTGCCGGCATCGACGGCGGTGAGGATGAACAGCGCCTCGAACAGGATCGCGAAATGGTACCAGAACGCCATCATGCCCTTGCCGCCGATGGCCGAGGAGATGATGTGGGCCATGCCCACCGCTAGCGTCGGGGCGCCGCCCGCGCGCGAGACGATGGAGGTCTCGCCCACGTCCTTGGCGGTCTGCGTGATGGTCTCGGGGGTGATCGGGAAGCCGAGATTGGTCACCGCCGTCGCGGCGCTCTCCGCCGTGGTGCCCAGGAGGGCGGCGGGCGAGTTCATCGTGAAGTAGACGCCCGGATCGATGACGGAGGCCGAGACCAGGGCCATCACGGCGACGAAGCTCTCCATGAGCATGCCGCCGTAGCCGATGAAGCGCACGTCGCGCTCGTTCTCGATGAGCTTCGGCGTCGTGCCCGATGAGATCAGGGCGTGGAAGCCGGAGACGGCGCCGCACGCGATGGTGATGAAAAGGAAGGGGAAGAGCTGGCCCGACCAGACCGGGCCGGTGCCGTCCACGAACTTCGTCACGGCCGGCATCTGCAGATGCGGCGCCACCCAGGCGATTCCGAGCGCGAGGCCCACGATGGTGCCGATCTTGAGGAAGGTCGAGAGGTAGTCGCGCGGGGCGAGCAGCAGCCAGACCGGGAGGATCGAGGCGAAGAAGCCGTAGCCGATCAGCATCCAGCACAGCTGCGTGCCCGTGAAGGTGAAGGCCGGGCCCCAGACCGGATGCTCGGCGACGCTGCCGCCGTACACGATGGCGAGCATGAGGAGCACGAAGCCGAGGATCGAGACCTCGCCGATCTTGCCCGGCCGGATGAAGCGCGAATACACGCCCATCAGGAGCGCGATCGGGATCGTCGCCATTACCGTGAAGGTGCCCCACGGGCTGTCGGCCAGCGCCTTGACGACGATGAGCGCCAGGACGGCGAGCAGGATCACCATGATCAGGAAGGTGCCGAACAGCGCGATCACGCCGGGGATCAGGCCGAGCTCGGCCCGGATCAGCTCGCCGAGCGAGCGTCCGTCGCGGCGCATCGAGACGAACAGGATCATCGCGTCCTGCACCGCGCCGGCGAAGACCACGCCGGCCAGGATCCAGAGGAGGCCCGGCAGGTAGCCCATCTGCGCGGCGAGCACGGGCCCGACGAGCGGGCCGGCGCCCGCGATGGCCGCGAAATGGTGGCCGAACAGCACGTTGCGGTTGGTGGGGACGTAATCGAGCCCGTCGTTGTGGCGATAGGCCGGCGTCTGCCGGCGCGGGTCGAGCCGCATCACGTGCTCGGCGATGTAGAGGGAGTAGTAACGATACGCGATCAGGTAGACGCAGACCGCCGCGACCACGATCCAGAGGGCGTTGATGGTCTCGCCGCGCGACGTCGCCACGATGGCCAGCGCGGCCGCCCCCAGCGCACCGACGAGGGCCCATGGCCCGTGCTTCCCGATCGCACCCATCGACGTCCCGCTCCAGCGGCCCGTCCTGACCTGCGGGCCGTCCTGCGCCTTTTCGCGCAGAACGCGAGCGAGGGCTAGGGTCAAATCGCAGTCAGCCAGGTGGCTGGAAGGCTGCCATGGGCGACAGCCGGCACTGGCGCTGTCCCACAATGCAGGCGAAATTTCAGTCCGACCACCGCATCGCTGCCGAGGGGCCGTTCATGCGGGCCTGAGGGCTACGCTCACCCCGGTGCGAAACGCATCAGTGATGGGCGAGGTATGGGTGTCCGGGCTGCCGGATCAAACGGCGGCGGAGACGAGCCACTCGACCAGCTTACCGACATCCCTCGCCCGGGCCGGATGCCGTGGGTGGACGACCCAGTAGGGATGGGCGTCGAGCACCGGCCCGAAGGGTTGAACCAGTGCGCCGCTCGCCAGGTCGTCGGCGGCCAGCACGACCGACAGGAGCGCTATCCCCTGACCCGCAATCGCGGCCTGGATGACGTGCCCTTCGTCACTGAACCGAATGCCCGCGCCGCCATCGACGTCGCTGATCCCGGCCTGCCGCAGCCAGGCGTGCCATGTCGGCGTCTCGTCGGTCAGGTGGGACCATTCGAAGTGCAGCAGCGGGTGGCTTGCCAAATCTCCCTCGGATCGAACCGCGAGGTGAGGGCTGCAAGCCGGTGCGACCCGGTCGACCACCAGCCTGTGAACGTCGAGGTCGGGGTACGGACCGGGCCCGTATCGAACGGCGACATCCACTCCGTCGCGAGCGAAGTCGACCAGGCTGTCGGAGGCGTGCAAACGCAGGTCGCAACCGGAATGCGCGGCGCGAAAGTCGGCAAGCCGTGGCACGAGCCACTTCGCGACGAAGGCGGTCGGCGCCGAGAGCGTGAGTACGCCTGCCGACTGCCGGCCGCGGATCTGGTCGATGACTTCGGCGAAGGCGTCGAAGCCGTCGCGGAGCACGGGCAGCAGCACGGCCCCCTCGGCGGTCAGCCGGACCCGTCGCGTCTCGCGGTGGAACAAGCGAAGTCCCAAGGTCTGTTCGAGGAGCCGGATCTGATGGCTGATGGCGGTCGCCGTGACGCCCAGCTCGTCGGCGGCACCGCGAAAGCTGAGGCGGCGCGCCGCCGCCTCGAAGGCCCGCAGCGCCGCGAGCGGGGGAAGCGATCTCCGCATCGTCATGGCTGAATGTAGCTCATCCGTCCCGTGAGGAGAACGATTTTGTCATCCGCCACCCCGGCTGACACAAGGGCGCCTGCCAAGGACAGGAGGCCCGCTTGAAAGCGATGGTGTTGACGAGGTTTGGCGGGCCCGACAGCTTCGCGCTTCGGGACCTTCCCGACCCCCGACCGGGACCTCGGGAGGTCCGCGTGGCGGTGCATGCGACGTCGATCAACCCGCTCGACTGCCAGATCCGCCGCGGTGACTACGCCGACCAGTTCGAACTGCCGGCCATCATCGGGCACGACGTCTCCGGGGTCATCGACCAGATCGGATCCGACGTGACGGAGTTCAGCGTTGGGGATGAGGTCTATTACACGCCGCGGATCTTCGGCGGGCCGGGATCGTACGCGGAATACCACGTGGCGGCCGCCGACATCGTGGCGCGGAAGCCGGTCAACATCAGCCATGCCGAGGCCGCGAGCGTCAGCCTCGTTGGTGTGACCGTCTGGGAAGGGCTGGTCGAGCGTGCCCGATTGCAGGTGACCGAGACGGTCCTGATCCATGGCGGCGCCGGCGGCGTCGGGGCCATCGCCGTCCAGGTCGGCAAGGCCATCGGCGCGCGGGTCCTGGCGACGGCGCGAGGCAGCGACGCGGCGCTCGTCGAGAGGCTCGGCGCCTCAGCTGTCATCGATTTCGAGCGCGAGGACTACGTGGACGCCGTCGATCGCCTGACCGACGGCAGGGGCGTCGACGTCGTCCTGGATACGATCGGGCGTGATACGCTTTCGCGTTCCCCCCGCATCCTCCGCGAGGATGGGCGAGTGGTCACTCTGGTCGACACCGCGACGCCCCAAAACCTCATCGGCGCCTGGGGCCGGAACGCGACCTACCACTTGGTCTTCTCTCGCCAGAATGGCAGCAAGCTCGACGCCCTCACGCGCCTCCTCGAGCGAGGCCTCGTGGTGCCGCAAGTCGCCTTGGAGTTTTCTCTCGACGAAGTCGCACGCGCTCACGCGCGCGCGGAGGAGGGTCAGCTAAAGGGCAAGATCGTGCTTCGGGTCAGATCGTGACGCCGCCGGATCACTTGCGGAGCCCCTGACCTCACCGCTGGCAAGGTCCTGATGACGGCTCTGCGCGGTGCGGGCGCCGAGGTGCCTGGCCCCTGCCCACGCGTTGAGGGACGCACGATCTGCTGGAGGACGAGACGCGGTCCCGTGCCGTTCTGGGTCTCAGCCTCTGCGGCGAGGACCCGATTCGAGTTCGTTCACATGCTCGAAGAGCGGGGCGTGCCGTTCGTGATCCTGACCGGCTACGATCCGGACGTGATCTCAGAGGTCCTGCGAGAACATCGTGCGGCCGCGAAAGCCATTGCCGTTCCGTGCCGTCGTTGACGCCATGGGGCAGTTCTGAAGTGCCGATTTCGCGTCGAGAACGGGTACATTGCCGAGCACCGAGACACCATTCCGGACCGGGCCGAATGGAAAACGGGAGCGGCACAGTCTGGCGCGTGAGCGCCCATTTCCAAATCGGGATGACGAGTATGACCGATCTTGAACGCAACAAGGCGAATGTGACTGCCTTCTACGAGTTGATGTTCAACGCCTGCCAGCCGCGCGAGGCGATCGCGCGCTATGCAGGCGACGACTACATCCAGCACAATCCCCATGTCGCCACAGGCAAGGCTGGCTTCATCGACTATTTCGAGCGCATGGCCCGCGATTGGCCAGACAAGCGCGTCGAGGTCAAACGCGCGATTGCCGAAGGCGATCTGGTGGTCCTCCACTGCTTGCAGCATTGGCCCGGCGACCAAGACTATGCGGGCATCGATATTTTCAGGCTCGATGAGGCAGGCAAGATCGTCGAGCACTGGGATGTTCTGCAGGTTCTGCCGGATGACTCAGCCAATCCGAATGGGATGTTCTGAGCGGTACGGAACCTCCGCTCGAGGTCGGAAGCGGACACACGACCGGCCGTATCGATTGGGCTTTTGACCTTGGGGGTTCAGGGCGATCTCAGCCGGGGCCGTTCAGTCCACCACGATGACGCGGTTGGGCAATTCGTCGGTATCGTCGGCGCGCCCCGGCAGTTCCGCCGCGAGGATCGCGCCGACGCTGGCCACGGTGACGACGAGGCCGTCGGTCGCCTGGTTCCTCCGCAGGGCGTCGAGGAGGGTGTCGATCACGCCCGACCACGTCTCGACCGGCACCCGCTCGGCGATGGCGCTATCAGCGACGATCTCGGCATGGCCCTCGGCCACGGCGAGGTAGATCAGCATTCCGGTGCGTCCACGGGTGCGGGTGACGCCACGGGACGCGAATTCCCGCAGGGCCGCATCGTGTGCCCGCGCCCGCCGCACGGCGCGAGGAACGAGGGCGAGGCGGGCCGCCGGGTGGAGCGTCGCGAGCAGGGCGCCGAGGACGACGAGGGCCTGCGCCAGGGCGATGGAAGCCGCACTCCACTGGGTGGCCAGGATCAGCGGCCAGGGGACGACGAGACCGCACAGGAGGGCGAACAGGAGGGCGACGGACCGGTAGGCCCCGGCCCGGGCCGCCACCAGCACGACGATCTCGCCCGACGTGGTGCGCTCGGCCGCCTGGATGGACGCCGCGATGCGGTCGCGGTCGGTCTGGCTCAGCATCGACATCTTACCAGTCCCCCGAGGCGCCGCCGCCGCCGGACGATCCGCCTCCGCCCGAGAACCCATCGCCGCCGCCGAAGCCGCCGCCCGACACGCCGCCGCTCCAGCCCCCCGACGAGGGGCCGGGCAGGATGATGAAACCGCCCCCGCGGCCAAGACCGCCGCGGTTCATCCGCGAGAACACGAAGACGATGACGAGGATGACGAGGATGAACAGGATCACCTGTCCGGGATCGGCCTCGTCGCTGCGGACCCGACCCTTGCGCTGCCATTCCTCGGCGTCGCCCGAGAGGATCTGCAGCATCGCGTCGACGCCCGCCTCGATGCCGCCGCCATAGTCGCCGGTCTTGAAGCGCGGGGTGATCGCCGTCGTGATGATGACCTTCGAGAGCGCATCGGTGAGCGCGCCTTCGAGCCCGTAGCCGACCTCGATCCGCACCTTGCGCTCGTTGGGGGCGACGAGGAGGAGCGCTCCGTTGTTGGTCTTGGCCTGGCCGATCTTCCAGTTGCGGAAGAGGCGATTGCCGTAATCCTCGATGGTCAGGTCCTGCAGGGTCGGCAGGGTGGCGACCACGACCTGATCGGACGTCTTCTCCTCGTAGGCCTTGAGCTTGGCCTCGATCGCCGCCTTCGCCTCCGGCTTGAGGATGCCCGCGGCATCGACCACCCGGCCGCTCAGCGCCGGGAAGATCGGGTCCGCCGCGAAGGCCGCGACCGCCATCCAGGCGAACAGAAGCCCGGCGAGCGCCGCCAACGACGCCCAGCCGGACCGTCTCACGATGCCGTGCATGGGTTTTGGCTAAAACTTGACGCTCGGGGGCCGGTCGGAATTCGGGGTCGCCGCGAAGGTCTCCATCGGCTTCGATTCCGGATAGAACCACGAGGCGATCCAGCGGCCCGGAATGGTGCGGATCTCGGTGTTGTAGGCCTGGACCGCGCCGATGTAGTCGCGCCGCGCCACGGCGATGCGGTTCTCGGTGCCCTCCAGCTGCGATTGCAGGGCGAGGAAGTTCTGGTTCGACTTGATGTCGGGATAGCGCTCAACGGTCACGAGCAGGCGGCCGAGCGCCCCCGAGACCTGGTTCTGCGCATCCTGGAACTCCTTGAACTTGGCCGGGTCGCTCACCGTCGAGGCGTCGACCTTGATGCTCGAGGCCTTGGCGCGGGCTTCGGTCACGCCGACGAGGACGTCCTTCTCCTGCTGCGCGAAACCCTTCACAGTCTCGACGAGGTTCGGGATCAGGTCGGCCCGGCGCTGGTACTGGTTCTGGACCTCGCTCCAGGAGGATTTCGCGCTCTCCTCGAGGGTCGGCACCCGGTTGATGGCGCCGCAACCGGAAAGACCGGTGGCGAGCGCCACGACCGCCAGAACGGCGCAGACGCGGCCGAGCAGGGGCGATCGACCCAGGGTCGAGGACGAACGGGATACCAGGGCCGCATCGGAACGCATGATCACAATTCTCCCAAGCTCCGCGGCGCCGTCACTCCGACGCGCCGCGGTGCAGTCGATCACACAGATGGTGCTGCGACGGCCGGCCGCAACCATCCAATGCACCAGAGTGATCTACTCGCGAACAGTCCCTGCCCGAAAGGTTGACAAGCAAGGGCCGTTCGGGTCCCCGTTTCGGCCATGGACGAGACGTCTCCTGCCTCGACGGTCGAGAAGCCGCGGGTCGCCATCACCTATTGTACGCAATGCCAGTGGCTGCTGCGGGCGGCCTGGATGGCCCAGGAACTGCTGTCGACCTTCCGCGACGAGATCGGCGAAGTCGCCCTGGTGCCCGGCACCGGCGGGATCTTCGTCATCACCTGCGCCGGCGAACCGATCTGGGACCGTGGCCGCGACGGCGGCTTTCCCGACGTCAAGGCCTTGAAGCAGCGGGTGCGGGACCGTCTCGCGCCCGGACGGGACCTCGGGCACGTGGACCGGGGCCATATCGACAGGGGTCATGCTGAGGGGCCGGCCGCCGCCAGCGATACGCCATGAGCTCCGATGCCGATCTGTCGGCGGGCAAGCCTCCCTTCCTGACGCCGCGCCGGCGATGGAGCCGCGCCGCGCTGCGGGAGACGGCCGAGCGCATCCGCCGCCGTGGCTTCTCCACCCAGGTCTACCTCATCCTGCTGGTCATCGCCCTGATCGGGCCGGGGCTGATCTTCACGGCCATCCTGCTGATGCGTTACGCCGCCGCGGAGCGGGCGCGCTTCGAGCAGGACGCCCGCGAGAACGTGCGCAGCATCGCCCTCTCGGTCGACCGCGACACGGCGGGGCTCGTCTCCGTGCTCCAGACACTGGCGACCTCCCAGCGCCTGCGGGACGGCAACTTCGAAAGCTTCGACGCACAGGCTCGCCTCGTGCGCGACGCCGTCGGCCTCGAGATCCTCCTGCGCCGTCCCGACGGGCAGCAGGTCGTCAATACCGGGGTGCGGCGCGGCGCGCCGATGCCGTCGAGCGTCCTGCCCTTCGATCGCGAGATCGCCACGGGAAGCCAGCGGGCCATGGTTTCGGGGATCATCGTGGGCGCGATGCCGCGCGATGCGACCTATGCGGTGGCCGTCCCGGTCCAGAACGACGGGGAGGTCAGCTTCATCCTGAGCTTCACGGTCCCGGTCGCCCGGCTCCAGGCGATCATCGTCCGGGAATCGGTTGAGGGCTGGACCACCGGCATCTCCGACCGCGACGCGATCGTGCTCGCCCGGATCCCGGACCCGGATGCGATCATCGGGCGCCCGCGCCTCGCGACCCTTCGCCAGCACCAGACCGAGACGCCCGGCGTCTGGGAGGGCAAGGACCGCAAGCTCCGGCCCGTCACCGTGGTCGAGGCGCGCTCGCGGCTCACCGGCTGGACGGCGGGCGCGGTGATCCCGCAGACCCTGGTGGAGGCGCGGCTGCGCAACTGGATCTGGGCCTTCGGGGGCTTCGGACTCCTCGTCCTCGCGACCTCGTCGATCCTGGCGGTCCACCTCTGGTCGCGGGTGTCGCGCCCTCTGAGGCGGCTGGCCGCCACCGGACCTGCGCTGGCCCGCGGCGAGGCCATCCCCCGGATCACTTCGCCGATCCAGGAGATCCGCCGGCTCGGCGACGTGCTGGCGGATGCCTCCCTGCGCTTGCGCACCCGCGAGGACGAGCGCGACCGGGCGCTGGCCGACACGCAGCGAGGCCTCAGCGCCCTGCGCGAGAGCGAGGCTCGCTTCCGGCACATGGCGGATTCCGCCCCCGCCCTGATCTGGATGACCGACGAGCGGGCGGAGATCAGTTTCGCCAACATGCATTTCGACCACCTGTTCGGGCAGCCCGCCTCTGCGCTCGCGGAGGAGGGCTGGAACCGAATCATCCATCCAGGCGACCTGCCCGCCTTCTCGGCCCAGTTCTCCGATGCCTTCGCCGCCCGGCAGCCGTTCCGGGCGGAGGTGCGGGTCCTCGACCGCGACGGTGCCGTGCGCTGGCTGCGCTGCGAGGGGGTGCCCCGCCTCAACGATACCGGCGTCTTCCTCGGCTATACCGGCTGCAACGTCGACATCAGCGATGCCAAGCGCGCCGAGGAGCACCTGCTCCTCCTGATCCACGAGCTGAACCATCGGGTGAAGAACACGCTGGCGACGGTGCAGTCGATCGCGACGCAGTCCCTGCGCCGCCTCGACGGACCCGAGGCCGCTTCCGCGCGCGCGGCCTTCGAGGCGCGGTTGCTCGCCCTGGCGCGGGTCCACGACGTTCTCACCCGCGAGAACTGGGACAGCGCGGAACTCGGCACCGTGGTGGCGGATGCGACCGCGCCGCTCCATGCGGGTGAGGGTCAGCGCGCGCGCTTCGTCGTGAACGGCCCGAGCCTGCGCCTGCCGCCGCGGCTGGCGCTCTCCATTGCCATGGCGTTGCATGAACTCGGCACCAACGCGGTCAAGTACGGCGCGCTCCGCGGCGAGAACGGCACTGTCTCGATCACCTGGACGGTGGAACGCGAGCCGGAGATCGTTCTGCGCCTGCGCTGGGTCGAGAGCGGCGGCCCGACCGTGTCGCCCCCGACCCGGACCGGCTTTGGTTCGCGCCTGATCGAGCGCAGCCTCGCTCGCGAGCTGGCCGGCGACGTCCAGCTCATCTTCGCCCCAAGCGGCGTGATCTGCTCGATCTCTGTCCCGATCCCGCCGCCGACCGCCATGGACCGGCGCACCCGCAGCCTGCCGCCGCCCATCGAGGCCCGTCTGCCGCTCTCCGCCTGAGCATCGCTTCGGTAGTCGTGTCGCACCGGGGATCGGACGGGCGCGCCTCACCTTCCCTGTCTCGACGAACGGGACTTGGCTCAGGCGGCGGGGCCATCGGTCCATTCCCGGCGACGTCTTTCCCAGCGGCAGATCTTTGAGGCGCCTGCATTGCGCCGGGGTCGACGTCGATGCCGAGACCGGGGAGGTCTGTATGCGGCGGATGCACGGCGCCTTCACGGACGGCCGTATCCTGAATGCCAAGACTGCGCGGTCACAGGCGATCGGCGGGACGACCGTGGGCGGGGGCGCGGCCCTCACCTAGGAGGTGGTGATCGACTGCCGCGACGGTCACTTCGTCGATCATGACCTCGCCGAGTATCACGTGCCGGTCCACGCCGACATTCCCACGATGAAGGCGGAGTTCCTGCCTGAACTTGACGACAAGGCGAACCCGCTGAAAAGCAAAGGGCTGGGCGAGCTTGACATCTGCGGTGCGGGCGTGGCGGTCGCCAACGCCGTCTCCAATGCCACCGGCATCAGGATCCGGGATTTTCCGCTGACCCTGGACAAGATCCTCGAAGACTTCGCTGACCAGGAGCGAGGCGAGGAGCGCCGACCCTGAGATGTGTCGCCCGGATGCTTCACAATGAGATGTCTTAACGTTTCGTGTGCTCGTCGTAGGAACGCATCAACAACGATCACGAGCGCCCGCCACGAGGAATTTGCAGAAACTCTAGAATCCAATCGCGCCGTCTTCGATTGTGCACATCTTAGTTGATCCATTTCGAACGTGCAGGTCGATCTTTACAGGCGATATCGCATGCATGATGCTGGATAGATCTTTCGCCCGCTGGGGAAACGCCATTGCTGATAAGGGGCTGTTAAGCGCTGTTAGGCATGCTCGGCCAGAGAATGCAAAAGGACTTTACGTCGATGATCGGCCTCGCCTTCGGACGGAACCGCAAGGATACCAACCAAGCTGCCGCGATCTCGGAAGCCAGGGCGGCTGACGAAACGCTCCGTCTGACGACGGCGATCGAGACGCTGATGGCCACGCAGAATCTTGCCGCGGTCGATCTGCCCGAAGGACCCTTACGCGCATCGCTTCAGTCCTTCATGACCAAGCGCAACGAGGAGCGGACGCGCAACCTCGGCAACATGGCCTCGATCGCCAAGGAGGCGTCCGAGGCCGCGATCAACATCGGCTGGATGACCTACGATGTCGGAGAGGTCGCCCGGGCGACCCAGACGATCGCAGGCGCTACCGAAGAGATGGCTGCATCGATCGCGGAAGTCTCGCAGACCTCCGACACCGTCGTGGCCGTGGCTCAGGACGCCCTCGTGGCCATGCAGGCCTGCGTCGGAGACGGGCAGCAGGCGCGCAACGCCATGCAGGAGATCGACTCCCGCACCTCGCTGATCTCGGACCGCGTCGTCGTCCTAGAGCGCGCCATCTCGCAGATCGAGGTCATGGCGACCGCGATCGCGTCCATCTCCAACCAGACCAACCTGCTCGCGCTCAACGCGACGATTGAGGCGGCCCGGGCCGGCGAGGCCGGTCGCGGCTTCTCGGTGGTCGCCGCGGAGGTGAAGTCGCTCTCAGCCCAGACCGCAAAGTCCACCGGCGAGATCCGCGCGCTCCTGAGCACGCTCACCACGGAGATGTCGTCGATCTCGGTAGCAGTCGGCGAGAGCCGCACCGCCGTCACCTCCGGTCGCTCGATCGTGGAGCAGCTCGAAACGCGCGTCGCCCAGACCAACGAGCGCATCTCGCATGCGAGCGATCTTAACCAGGCGATCTCGCAGATGCTGGGCCAGCAGCGCTCCGCCACCGCCGAGATCTCCACGAGCGTCCAGGGCATCGCCGCCAAGGCCGCCAAGACCCACGAGGAGATCGACAAGATCACGACCCGCCTCGTCCGCGCGGAGACCCTCGGCCAGAAATCTCTCGAGACCGCCGGCCAGAACATCCCCAACTTCGCCCTGACGCGCCTCGTCGCAGATATCGGCCTGTGGAAGCGCAAGCTTGCACGCATCCTCGTTGGGCTCGCACCGGCGGATCAAAGCGCGGCGACGATCACCGGCCGACCGGGACCGAACCTCAGCGCCGCACTGGAGCTATCCGAGTTGAAGTCGCATCCCGCCATGGCCCGCTTCGCGAAGGCCGAGCGCACCGCCCTCGACGAAGCCACCCGGATGATCGGTGGCGTCGCGTCCGGAAACTGGGATGTCGGCACCCCGGCTTATTGCGCCGCGACCACCGCCATGAAGGCGATGACCGACGCGGCCGCTGAGATGCTGGGCATGAGTTCGAACACCGGCGATCTCGACGACGACGCCTGACAGAGGTCTAGGACGCGGCAGTGAACCATTTGGCGGACGGCAGCATCCTGCCCCTGATGTTGCTAAGGTCGCGATAACTGGTAGGTCGCAATACCCGTCTCCCCCGGGTCGGTTCCTAGATCAGCAGACAGAATATCGGACCTGAGACACTGCCTACGGCAAAGCGTGCAGACGGGCACGGTTGCCCGGAGTCGCCCAGTCTCGAATGGGCAGATGTCTGCCGGATCGAATGAGCTACCCTGCTACACAAGTTCGGCTCGAACGACAAAGTCAGAGCCATGATGGACCGGCTCGAAGCGCGAAGTCTGGCAGCTGAGCCGATCCACGGGAAAAAACCAGACCGAGCAATTCTCAATTTCAATAGGCGGATGCACGACGATCACAATCGGGTTCGTTTTGGCGAAAGTTACGCGATGACGCGGAAATGAGGCTGACACCAGGGTATTTGAACAGACGGGCATCAGCGATTCGCGTTTGATTGGACGACGGCTGTTCATCGAGCTGCTCTCATCGGTCGCTGCTGGCCAACGGTGCTCATCCAACCCCCTTAGATCAGTGAAGCTAAGCCGCGTTGAATTGCAGTCTCTGCGAATGAAGCTGCACTCCACGGCGCGGACCATACTCCAGAAGATTTTAGAGAGGCTTTGATAATCGGAATCTACGATACAAAAACTTTTCAGATAGCATTTTAACTTAGTGGTGTCGTGCTAAGCCTAGTGTTCTACCGCTTTCATCGCTATCGATGCTTCTGATAATCCCCAGCGGACGAGATCCTCCGCCTCCGCTGCCGACTTCGCCTCAGCGTAGCATCGCAGCTCGGGCGCATTGCCAGAAGCGCGAAAGTGAATTGTTCGTCCGGCATCGAAGTTCACCCTGATGCCGTCTTGTTCGTCAACGGATTGTGGTAAGCCGACTGGCCGGAAGAAATTCTGACGGAACGGCGCCTGGCTGAGTTGCTGCAAAAAGGCGGCACTTCGTTCAGCGGGCGTATTAGGTAGACGGTCGCTCGCAGTTTCGCCGACGTTGAGCGAGGTGACGAGATCTGCCAAGGACACACCGGCCTCTCGCGCGGCGGCCAGGGTCGCCAGGATTGGAAGCATTGCATCACGGGTCGGTAGGGCAGGAAGGGTCTTGCCGCTCAGGGTAACGTCCGATCCGAGCAGGAACCCGCCGTTTGCTTCAAACCCAACAATGGTTTTCGCTCCATCCTGCTTCGCTTGTGCCATACCGGCGATGACGAAGGGCGAGCCGACCTTAGTACGCAGCACCTTGTGGAATCCGCCAGCGAGCTCGACGGCCGAACCTGCCGTGACAGGCACGACAACCGTGTCGACACCAAGGTATCGGGCAGTGATCAATCCGAGCACGTCCCCGCGCACGATCCGGCCAGCGGCATCCGCGACCAGCGGCCGGTCGGCGTCACCATCGGTTGTCACGAGCGCGTCGAAGCCGCCAGATGCCATGGCGTCGCGAATGAAAGCGAGATCCTCAGGGCGGTGAGCTTCGGTGTCGATTGGCACGAAGGTCTCAGAGCGACCGATTGGCACCACTTTTGCTCCGAATGCCGCGAGAAGATCGGCGAGGAGATCGCGAGCCACAGAGCTCTGCTGATATACCGCAACCCGCTGGCCGGCCAGGATGTCTGGCGAGAAGACATCCTGGTACCGCTGACGGTAGCGGTCGATCCCATCCGGCTCCGGCGTGGCGGGGAAGTCTGGCCCCATGGAGCCTACCTTGGCAATATCGCCAAGGGCGGCCAGGATGGCGGCCTCATCGGCCTTGGTGATCTCGCCGTCGGGTCGGTAGAATTTGAGGCCGTTGCGGTCGTCTGGGATGTGGCTGCCTGTAACCATGACGGCGCACGCCCCGCGTCGGATCGCTTCGAGCGCGAGGGCTGGTGTCGGCAGGGCACCGCAGTCAATCGCTTTGAACCCGGCCGCAGCAGCAGCGAAGGCTACAGTCGCTGCGATGTTCGTGCTGCTATCACGCAGGTCTCGACCGATCACAACGGTGCGGCTCACGCTCGACGATGCGGCAACTGAGCGGAAGAACGCGCTCGCATAAGCGTAGCTCGGCCAACCAACGAGCTCTGTCACGAGTCCTCGAAGGCCGCTGGTCCCGAATTTCAAACTGCTCATGAGCATTCTACTAGCTATAGGCTTGGCGGCATGCGGGTTGGAAGGCGGACCGGGCTTTTACACGAAGCGTGGCGCGGCCTCAAACGGCGGCGGGTTCTCGCCCTCCCAAGTCGATGACCGACAGTCAAGGGGGCACTTGCCAGGCTTGTTGGATCCAGCTGCGGTCGGAGCAGTCTCAAGGTGTCTTGGTCCGCGGCGCGATTTCGCGAGACCGTCCGTAGAGATCCTCCACGCGGATGATGTCGTCCTCGCCCGTGTAGCTGCCGACCTAGACCTCGATCAGTTTTGGCGGGATCTTGGCAACGTTAGGGAGAACTGGCGGTCGAGCATATGGGCGGCAAACTCAACTCCATTTTCTGTCTAAAGCCTTCGAACTGAATGTGGAGTCGAACCAGTGCCTCGAATGTCAGGACTACATGAAGGGGGCGCTTGTTAGCTCTTGAAACAGTGGCGTCTCGCCCGCGGGGCGATCGAGCGCCGCGACGAGCTGGAAAAGCTGGCCATCGAAGATGTGGCCGGACAAAAAGTCCGTCGTCCACTCCTTGTTAGGATTGCTCACCAAGGCCCACTTTGCTTGGAATGCAACACGCCTTGGTCGGGCCATAAGCCAGACGCCCCCTCTGGTGGATTTTCTTAAGAAAGTTGACGTGTGCTCCTAGGGAGTCCGTCTAAGCGGCGGATGGCGGTCCTTCGGCGGGAGAAGGCGCGCTGCTCGTACCGTTCCAGGCGCTCTAGCCTTTTCAACAGATCAGCCCAGACATCAGCGTCAGGAAAACCGCTCGCGATGGCCAGTGGTTCTGCTGCAGGAGCGCTATCCTGGATAACGGCACTCTTGAAGGCCTGAACCCGTCGGAGGTGGAATTCTGCCTCGGCCACAGCGCCCGCGGCTTCCAAGAGTAGCGGATCGGCTCCGAGTTCACCGGCAATGAGATCAGCAAGGTGCTTAACTTCGGCTGTATCGTACAGTGCAGAATTCTTAGAAGTTAAGCCATGGGTTTGCGCATTACGCGCTGAACGCAGTTTTCCTTCCGTCGTACGCGGGCCTGTGCTCGCCTGAGCATTGCTGCGGTTGGCCTGAATGACGCGCTCGGAGGTCATATCAACGACGAGGCTGAGAAAACGGGCTTGTGTCCTGAGAGGACGGTTCAACGTCGATGACGTCCGCGGCCGCTGCCCGGAGTCGCTGACTGAGGCTCGCTCGCTTGCGCTCGATATCGCGCAGCAGCGTGTCGCGGCGCTGATCAGCGCTGGCGACCATTCGCTCAATGCGCTCGATTTCGGGGAGCTTAAGTTGGAAAGCCTGTGCCATCACATCTGCGACAGTCAGCCCTCTCTTCTGGAGTTTTTCTTCCATTTTAGTTGTCTTGCTTTGATTGCCCTCAAGCCAGCCGAAAGCGAGACCCCGGGCCTCGCGCTCATTGTCAGATCTTAATGTGGCAAATGGGCAATATTCGATCTCGAGCACCGGTACTATTAGGGCCGTAATGACTTCGACTCGCGCCTGGCTCAGAATTTGATTCCGCCAGTGCCGTAGACGTTTCACCTCCCAAACAAGATCAATAATATCCTTGACCCAGATCGCCTCGACAATGTCCGTCGGCATCACCTGCTGGACCATTTTACCAAGAAGCGCTTCGTACTGCTCTGGATCATCGCCGAAGAGAAGTGGACGATCATCAAAGAGGAAAGCAAGGTGCTGCGGGATGGCCGGCAGAATCTCGCCTGACGTACCTGTGTCCTTGATCTCAGCATTTTTCGGGGTCGCAGTCGTCGAGCGATTTGCCATGGGATCCATCGTTCTTGACTTGTTCTCCCTTAAACGAGATCTGCAGGCCTTGCAAAGCTGTTTCTCTGCCCCGCGTAGATCATCTCCTGAAAGTGGTTTTGAGGCCGAACAGAGATCCCTGGCGTGCTGCGCTCTCACTTCATTATTGGTACGGACAGGCGTGAGTTCAACTCTGCGGACAACTTGGCCGTTCACCTTTCGTTTGAAGGCCCCGGCACGCGAGCTTGGAAAGGGCCGGGAGGTGTCCAGAGCCCCAAGGTGCCGGAGCTTCTGCCGCTTCGCACGCGCAGTGCGAGTATGATCGTCCCGGGTCTTTGCACCGCCGCAGGCCTCGTGTGCCGGGCCCATGTTGTCGAGCTCGTCGGCTCCGCCAAGTTCGAGAGCCCGGATGTGCTCGACGATCCAGCGCTCGCGGAGGCCGTCGATGCGCCTCGCGCAGACAACGCAAGTTCCACCCGTGCGCTCCCAGGCCTGGAGGCGGCGCTTGGCTGAAAGGGAGCCGCGTGGCGTGGTGCCGACGTCCTCAGGGGTGACGAAGGGCATGGCGGCACTTGGCGGTGGAGTGCGAGCGGACGGAGAGCGCTTCGATGGCACGGTGGGACAGGTGCTCCCAGTCGCACAAGAGTTGCTCGTAGCGTTCGATCAGAGCCTTGAACTCGGCGTCGTCCTCTTCCGAGACGAGTGTCACCTGGAAGCCCAAAGACGCAACGGTCGCACGTGCAGGATTAGCCGCGCGCTTGCGCGGTCGTATCTCGGGCATGATGAGCCTCTAGGGATGGTGTGAATGGCTGGAAGCCGCACAGGCGCGCTATGCTCACAAGACCAGTGAGGCGTTGGCTTGGTGGGGCGCCGGGATCACCTCTCGGGCCGGCCTGGACGGGGTGAAATTTTGCTGATCCAGAGTGTAACGGCCCACGGCTTCAGCGTTCCGGCTCAGTCGGACGACTGGAATCAGCTGTGAGGAGGCGGTGGTTTGGGAAGCGGGCTCACCTCCCCTTTCGCGGCGCTTAGTTGGTGGACCTGCAGACGGTTGCGGGGCGCCAGCGCCCGCTGCGAATTGAGGTCCCCACGAAATGTGGCCAAGCGGCAGGCCGCCTTCGCAGCCTGCCACGTACCTTTGAGAGCAGCAGAGAGGCAAAGGCTCCAGCGCTCTCCTGTAACCTCGCGGCGAGCCTTTGCTGCAGCGTTTGCGGCAGACATGATGGCGCTGCGGTCGTAGGTGCCAGACGCTACAAGCGGGCGGGCGTGCGCCAATGCCTCAGCTCGGTGACAGGCAAGCTTAGTGAACACCTGCCCGCGGCAGTGAGCGGCGCGCTCACCCGGAGCGAAGGTAATGCGATCCGCACGCAGATCATGTATTGCAGCAGACCAGGAAATAGAGCGACAACGAGACATCGAGATGACCCCTTTTAGATCTCATGATCTGTTTCATATCATATGGATTGAATCATATCAATATGGCAGCTGACGGCGATGAAGTGCTTACGGGCGCACAAGTTCGAGCAGCACGTGCTCTCCTAAAATGGAGTGCGGAGGAGCTCGCCGGTTGGACCCGATTGGGAATTGCAACGGTTAGAAGAGCTGAAGCTCAGGACGGCCCCCTTACGTCCACACCCGCAAATGTGCAGAGCATGCGAGAAGCGTTTGAGCGCGCTGGCCTCGCGTTCATTCCCGAGAACGGTGGAGGTGCCGGCGTTAGATTTAGGGAGAGACGAGATGCTGGGACGAAGAGCTGAGTAGGCAGTTCGTCTATATTCGCGCTGCAACTTTTTACAGACCACTCACTCATCTTACTATGGATAAAGTGAGTAATGTGGCAAACGATCTAGGAGCCCGTGCGAGTAACGGGGTTTGAAGCCGGGGTAGAGGGGCGGGACTTGAGCAGACGAGGCGGCTCGTCCGGCTCAGCGTCCGACCTGTGCCAGCTTCAGGAGGTTGTGGGCGGTGCAGATCATCGCCCATTCGCCCCGGACCTGATCGAGGCCGCGCAATAGGAACTGTCCGAAGCCCCGGGGCTGCTTGATCTGCCCGAACACCGGCTCGACGACCTGCTTTCTGAGGCGGTAGCGGCTCCGGCGCCCAGCTCGCTTCAGCCGCGCGGCTATCGCGCTCATCGGGGGCATGTTCGTCAGCTTCCGACGACCGGACGCGTCCGCCTCGCCGTGCCGCGCACGACCCGGAACAAGATAGGCCGTGATCCCGCGCTCCTTCAGGGCCGCAAGGTTCGCCTCATTGGCAAAGCCGACATCGCCCGAGACCTCGCGCGGCTTGCGTCCGAGATGGGCGCGCACATCATCGATGAGCGGCACGAGGGCGCGGTAATCGGCGGAGTTCGTTACGAGCCGGTGCGCCACGATGATCTGATGCGCTGCATCGACTGCGATCTGGCCGTTGTAGCCCTGCACGAACCCGTCGCGGGTCGGCAGGATGCGACTGTCCGGATCTGTGAAGTTGCGTTGTGTCCGGTCCGGCGGACCGCCGTCCTCACCGCGCAAAGGTCGGCCCTGCCAACGCATGCCTGACGAGGCGCCCGGCCCACTCTCGTCCTCAGGGTCGGGCGGGTTGAGCGCCTCCGCCTCCAGGGCGGCCTTGGCGGCGCGGATCGTCTCCAGCCGCCGCTGCGTATCGGCCATCCAGGCCGACGTCTCGTCGCCACGCTGGTCTGCGCCGTGTGCCAGATCCTCGGCCGCATCGGCCTTGCGCGCTTGGTCCAGTCAGGCTTCGGCTTCGGCGTCCAACGCCGGCTCGGCCGTCTTCATGCGCCCGTAGCTCATCGCCTTGTGGCGAGACGCGTTGGCCTTCGCCTTGGTGCCGTCCACCGCCACATGGGCGAACTGCACCAGACCGGCTGCCCGACACAGGCGCAGCACCTGCACGAACAGGTCCGACAGGGCCACGAGGTGGCGCTTGCGAAAGTCGGCGATGGTGCGGAAATCGGGCCGGTTCAGGCCGGTCACCGCCATGACGTTGACCCGTTCCGCACAGGCAAGGGCTAGCTGGCGCGACGAGTATAGGCCGCGGCTGTAGCCATAGAGGAGCAAGGACACCATCATGCCCGGATGGTAGGGCGGGTAGCTGCGCTCCTCGCTGTAGCTGTCGAAAATGGTCGAAAGGTCGAGAACCTCCTGCACCGTGTCGCGCACGAAGTAACCATATGATGGGGCGGCACGAACTCGTGCAGCGAGGATGGCAGAAGCCAGCCCTGATCAACATCCCACGCGCGAAACACCTTTGCCATAAGCCGAGTGACTCACCCTAGGGCATCGCCGTCGAGACACTTACTCGGACAGGCTCCTAGTACTACTGTGTCACAAATTTCCGGTGGCAGGAGGGACATCGTTTCAGGGTTCGAGTGAGTGCCCGTGCCAGCTTCAGGCGCAAGGT
>NZ_CAXUJR010000004.1:63592-68271 GCF_964251405.1 uncultured Methylobacterium sp. | reverse complement strand
GACTGACCCGGAAACGAAGCGTCCGCTTCCGGGCCTAACGCCAAGGACCGGTTCCTACACCACACCCGGGCATCTTCGTTCACGGCCAAGCTCCGGCTTTATAGTTTATGTTCCTATTATGGACGTTTTAAACAGCAGAGATATAGGAAAAAAAGCTTGACATTCGCGCCCATTTCCCCTATGCCCCTCCGATCCGCCCCCGGCACCCAACCATGGTGTCTCGACAGGGAGCCTCGCCTCTGACCAGGGCGGGGCTTTGGGGGGCGGGGCGGTTCCTGCGTCGGTGGCTCGGTCGGCCATCGCCCCGGGCGTCGTCGTCAGGCGCAAGGGCTGCGGACGGGGTCGGCCCGCACCCCGCAGTCCCCCAGTCGGAACCGATGCCGTCCTGCCCACTACGAGGTGGCGGCGCGGGCGCGAGATCGTCCGCCGTTCGCGGGCCGGCTTAAGGCCGGATCCACCGTAAGAGTCGGGGCCTGACACGAGCGAGAAGAGACCGCGACGCCAAATCGGTCGCGCCGCCCCCGCCAGGGGTCGTAGCGGCCGCGGGACGCCGGGGAAGCCAGCCTTCCTCAGCGCAGTGATCGAGACCGGGTTCCGCGGCGTCCCGCGTCCCCTGTCGTAGGTGCGTTATCTTTGGCCATGCCCCCGGCGCCATGACGGCGCGCGGGGCCGTCGGCGCGTCGGGCTGCCGCGAAACCCGGGCGCCGTCCCGAGCGTAGGGGCGATGAGGCTTCCCTCAGCGAGACCCCGCCGATCAGACCCAGGAACCATCATGAACAGCTTCATCGCCGTCGTCCTCGTCTGCGCCAACGGCATCCCGCAGCAATCCTGCACCGACGACCGGGCGAGCGAGGTCCGCAAGGTGCGGGTGGCGAACGAGCTCGGCTGCACCAACGGCTGGCAGGAGATCATCGCCCGCACCGATCTCAGCGCCGAGATCGGCAAGACCGCCTACCTCAAGACCGAGTGCCGGCGCGTGAAGCAGGCGGAGTAGGTGCAAGGGCCTCGGTGCAAGGGCCTCGGTGTGAGGCTCCACCTCGCCCCGCTTGCGGGGAGAGGGGAAGGGGCCCGCCAGATCAGCGGTCGTACTTGATATACGCGAAGCGCTGGTCGGTCGGCGTGCCCTCCAGGCCGGCGCCCTCGGTGCCCGGCTGCCAGCCCACCACCTCCTCGATCTTGGTGGCCAGCGCGAAATCCTTCTGCGTGACGCCCTTGGCGGCGTGGTTGGTGAGCCGGACCTCGACCCAGGCATAGGAGGCGGTCAGGTCCGGATGGTGCCAAGCGGCCTCGGCGAGGTGGCCGACCGTGTTGATGACCATGAGCGTGCCCTTCCAGCCCGCGGTCTTGTAGGTGCGCTTGATCCAGCCGCCCTCATAGGTCCAGTGCGGCAGCTCGGCGGCCAGCCGCTCGGTGATGGTGGCGTCGTCGAGGACGTCGTCGCGGGTTCCGGCCATGGTGGTTGCTCCGTGGGTCGCCGAGGGGAGGGGGCGGAGCCTGCGCCGGGCGCCTCGGCGAGGCAAGATCGCGGACGCCGCAGCCTCCCAAGTCCCTTCGGCGACGCTCTGTGGACGCCGCGCGGGTCTCACTCTATCTAGGCCCGCAACAAACCGTCGGTTGTCGTCATCGCGCGGCGGACCGGCAAGGCCAGGGAGGGACGCGTTCATGCTGTCACGGCGCAGGTTGCTCGCGACGGCATCGCTATGGCCGCTGGCCGGATCGCTCCCTGGCCTGCGGGGCGCGCAGGCGGCGTCCACCTCCGTGCGCGTCGGCAGCCTGCCCTTCGGCACGGTCTCCTGGGAAGCCGCGGTGATCAAGGAGAAGAAGCTCGACACGGCCAACGGCTTCACCCTCGACATCGTCAAGCTCGCCGGCAACGACGCTGCCCGCATCGCCTTCATGGGCGGCCAGGTCGACACCATCGTCGGCGACCTGCTCTGGGCGGCCCGGCTCGGCAATGACGGCCGCCTGGTGCGGTTCTTCCCCTATTCGACCACCGAGGGCTCCCTCATGGTCCCGGCCAAGAGCGCGATCGCCTCGCTGAAGGATCTGGCCGGCAAGCGCCTCGGGGTCGCGGGCGGGCCGCTCGACAAGAACTGGCTGCTCCTCAAGGCCCAGGCCCGGGACAGCGGCATCGACCTCGAAGCGGTCGCCGACGTCGCCTTCGGGGCGCCTCCGCTCCTCGCGCTCAAGCTCGAACAAGGCGAGCTCGATGCCGGGCTCCTGTACTGGACCTATTGCGCCCGGCTCGAGCCCAAGGGCTTCCGCCGGCTCATCGGCGCGGACGAGATCATGCGCGGCTTCGGGGCGACGGGGTCGATCGCGCTGATCGGCTACCTGTTCGATTCCGCCACGGTGACGGGCCGGCCCGAGGTCATCGCGGGCTTCGCGCGCGCCTCAAAGGCCGCCAAGGAGCTCCTGGCGACGGATCCGTCCGCCTGGGAGATCGTGCGGCCGTTGATGTCGGCCGAGGACGCGCCGACCTTCGAGGCGCTCAAGCGCGACTTCCTCGCCGGCATTCCGCGCCGCCCCCTCGACACCGAGCGCAGCGACGGCGAGCGCCTCTACGGCGTCCTGGCCAGGCTCGGCGGCAAGCGCCTCGTCGGGTCCGGCGCGACCCTGCCCAAGGGGCTCTACTTCGACGGCACCGCCTGACCGTGACGACGTCGCGACCGATCACCGCCGCATCCCCGATCCGGGACTTGCGTTCACGGGACTTGCCCTGACGCCATGGGCTTCGCGACGCGCCTCGTCTCCGTGCTCGTGCTGCTGGCCGCCTGGCAGCTGGCGGCCGGCCTCGCCGAATCGCGGCTGCTGCCCGCGCCCCTGACCATCCTCAACTTCATCATCAGCGAATCGGCCACCGGCGACCTCTGGCGCAATGTCGGGCTCACCCTGGCGCGGGTCGGCATCTCGTTCCTCATCGCCATGGTGCTCGGCGTCGTGCTCGGCATCGCGCTCGGACGCTGGAGCGCGCTCAACCTCGTCCTCGACACGCCGCTCCTGATCCTGCTCAACACCCCGGCCCTGGTGATCACGGTGCTGGCCTATATCTGGGTCGGGCTGAACGAGGCTGCTGCGGTGCTGGCCGTCGTCCTCAACAAGCTCCCCAATGTGGCGGTGATCCTGCGCGAGGGCGCGCGTGGCCTCGACCCGCAACTGGAGGAGATGGCGCGGGCCTACCGCTTCGACCGGCGGACCTGGATCGCCCACGTGCTGGTGCCCCAGCTCCAGCCCTTCGTGGTCGCCGCGGCCCGCTCCGGTCTCTCGCTCTCCTGGAAGATCGTGCTGGTGATCGAGCTGCTGGGGCGGCCCAACGGCGTCGGCTTCGCCATCAACTTCTACTTCGTGCAGAGCCTGAACGTCGCGGCGATCGTCGGCTACAGCATCGTCTTCATGAGCGTGATGATCGCCATCGACATCCTCATCCTGCAGAGGCTCGAAGCCCATGTCCGACGCTGGCGCTGAGGCGAGGGGCGCCGCGGTGCTGTCGGTGGACATCCGCCGGAAGGTCTACGGCATCGGCGGCGCGGAACCGGTCGAGGCGGTGCGCGACCTCGCCTTCTCGATCGGCGAGGCCGAGATCGCCTGCCTGATCGGCCCGTCGGGGGCGGGCAAGACCACGACCCTGCGCATCCTGCTCGGCCTCGATCCGGCCTATGACGGCTCCGTCGTGCCCGACCCGGCCAGCGCCGGCATCGGCATGGTGTTCCAGGAGCCGCGGCTCATGCCGTGGCGGACGGTGGAGCAGAACGTCCGCCTGGCACTGCCGCGGGCCGAACGCGGCCGCGACCTCGATTCGCTATTCGAATCGCTCGGTCTCGCCCCCTGGCGCAGCCGCTACCCGCGCGCGCTCTCGCTCGGCATGGCCCGGCGGGTCGCACTGGCCAGGGCGCTCGCCCTGAAGCCGCGGATCCTCATCCTCGACGAGCCCTTCGTCTCCCTCGACGATGCGTCCGCGGCGGCGCTACGGGCGATCGTCGTGGACAGCGTCACCCGCGCCGGGATGAGCGTGCTGATGGTCACGCACAATGTCGCCGAAGCCATCGAGATGGCAGACCGCCTGCTGCTCCTTTCGGCGAGGCCCGCCAGCCTCGTCGCCACCATCGCCCTGGATCAGCCTCGCGCCGACAGGACACGGATCTGGGCCGACGAGACACGCCACGATCTCGCGATTCGATACCCCGGAATCATCGCCGCATGATGGGGAACACGGCTGTTTGCCCCGGACCTAAGGGAATGAAGCCGCTGAGCCATCGATCGGGACCCCTGCGACAAACCAGACTTGTCCACCGCTGATGCGGCGAGAAAGCGCATGCCCGATCGGATTGCGCGCGTCCTAACCGCCGAGCCGGCCGCTCCAGCAAGCTCGCCCCTGCAGCCTGTCGGGTCCCAAACATTGCATTATCATGCAGATCAGTTTGAACGACGCCCGCTTACGGATGAAGGATCGCGGCGGCATGGCCGAACAGATCGCCGTGAGCGTCATGATCGATCGTCGCAATCCTGCGCGACATGCATCGAGCGCATAAGCAAGGTCTCCGTATCTATAAATTCGTTTCTCCGTTCGATCTCTTGTTTTGCGATGCACCATCAAGATCTGCAGAGCAAAAAATTTCTCGTGATGGGCGGAACCAGGTGGAGGGACTGTCACACCATTGCATCGGAGCTTGGCGAACCGT
>NZ_CAXUJR010000004.1:60486-63492 GCF_964251405.1 uncultured Methylobacterium sp. | reverse complement strand
GGCGGAACCAGGTGGAGGGACTGTCACACCATTGCATCGGAGCTTGGCGAACCGTGTTGACGCCGGCCGTTTTTTTCTTAGAGTTCATTCAAGCTTCGGTTTTGAGGGGCGCCGCAAAGGGATAGCGGAACTCGGCTCGCAGGGGCCGGACGGCAGCGAAAACAAGCGCTGCCCGAAGGACTTGCGTAAAGCCACCGGAGCCAACTCCAGTCCCAGTCGCAAACAGCAGGTCACACCGGATACGCCGCTCAAACGAGCGGATAACGGCTGTCAAGACTTGTCGGAGGAATGCATGAGAGCGGTCCATCTTCTCGCACTCGGCGCCGGTCTGGTGGCTTCGGCCCCGGCTTTCGCCAACGACGACGTCCTGAAGCGCACGGCCGACCCGGCCCAGCAGGTGCTCCAGACCGTCGACTACGCCAACACCCGCTATTCGAAGCTCGACCAGATCAATGCCGGCAACGTCGGCAAGCTGCAGGTGGCCTGGACGTTCTCGACCGGCGTGCTGCGCGGCCACGAGGGCTCCCCCCTCGTCGTCGGCAATGTCATGTACGTCCACACCCCGTTCCCCAACATCGTCTATGCGCTCGACCTCGACCAGGACGGCAAGATCCTGTGGAAGTACGAGCCCAAGCAGGACCCGAGCGTCATCCCGGTGATGTGCTGTGACACGGTCAACCGTGGCCTCGCCTATGCCGACGGCGCCATCATCCTGCACCAGGCCGACACCACGATCGTCTCGCTCGACGCCAAGTCCGGCAAGGTGAACTGGTCCGTCGTCAACGGCGACCCGAAGAAGGGTGAGACCAACACCGCGACCGTCCTGCCGGTGAAGGACAAGATCATCGTCGGTATCTCCGGCGGCGAGTTCGGCGTGCAGTGTCACGTCACGGCCTACGATGCCAAGTCCGGCAAGAAGGTCTGGCGCGGATACTCGGTCGGCACCGACGACCAGCTCCTGATCGACCCCGAGAAGACCACCCATCTCGGCAAGCCGGTCGGCAAGAACTCCTCCACCACCACCTGGGAAGGTGACCAGTGGAAGACCGGCGGCGGCTGCACCTGGGGCTGGTTCTCCTACGACCCCAAGCTGAACGCCATGTATTACGGCTCGGGCAACCCCTCGACCTGGAACCCCAAGCAGCGTCCCGGCGACAACAAGTGGTCGATGACCGTCTTCGCCCGCGACGTCGACACCGGCATGACCAAGTGGGTCTACCAGATGACGCCCCACGACGAGTGGGACTACGACGGCATCAACGAGATGATCCTCACGGATCAGAAGGTTGACGGCAAGGACCGCCCGCTCCTCACCCACTTCGACCGTAACGGCTTCGGCTACACGCTCGATCGCGCCACCGGCGAACTGCTTGTCGCCGAGAAGTTCGATCCGGTCGTGAACTGGGCCTCCAAGGTCGACATGGACAAGGGCTCGAAGACCTACGGTCGTCCGCTCGTCCAGGCCAAGTTCTCGACCGAGCAGAACGGCGAGGACACCAACTCCAAGGGCATCTGCCCGGCCGCATTGGGCACCAAGGACCAGCAGCCTGCTGCGTTCTCCCCGAAGACCAACCTGTTCTACGTGCCCACCAACCACGTTTGCATGGACTACGAGCCGTTCCGGGTGACCTACACCCCGGGCCAGCCCTATGTCGGCGCGACGCTGGCCATGTACCCCGCCCCCGGCAGCCACGGCGGCATGGGTAACTTCATCGCCTGGGACGGCGTGAAGGGTAAGATCGCCTGGTCGGTGCCCGAGCAGTTCTCGGTTTGGTCCGGTGCTCTCGCCACCGCCGGTGACGTGGTGTTCTACGGAACCCTCGAGGGCTACCTCAAGGCCGTCGACGCCAAGTCGGGTAAGGAACTCTACAAGTTCAAGACCCCGTCGGGCATCATCGGCAACGTGATGACCTACCAGCACAAGGGCAAGCAGCACATCGGCATCCTGTCGGGTGTCGGCGGCTGGGCCGGCATCGGCCTCGCGGCCGGCCTGACCGACCCGAACGCCGGTCTCGGCGCGGTGGGTGGCTACGCCGCCCTCTCGAACTACACCAACCTCGGTGGTCAGCTCACGGTCTTCGCGCTGCCGAACTAATCGGTCGCACTTAGCCTTCCACCTTAAGGGTGCCGGCGCGGGTTTCCGCGCCGGCATCTTTATGATTAGATCAGCCCAAGAATGATCGAACACAGGCCTTGTTGGCCGATGTGATGGACCTGGGAGAAACGTCGTTGCACTTCATGAGCAAAGCAGTCATCCGTCCAGTTCTGGCTTTCGTCGCACTTGCCTCCGTCGCGACGGTCGCTGTCAACGCGCAGGACGCGAAGCCCGCCGATGCGGCGCTCGCCAACCAGCTTGATCCGAACGACAAGTCAGGTGGCCAGGACCCTAAAATCCTAGAGAAATATCAGGCCGTGAAGCTGGAAGACGGCAAGTATTTCGACAAGGACGGTGCACCGACCTATCACATCACTAATGAAGGCAAGAAATTCGACTGGTATGCCTATTCAGGCTACCGCCGTTATCATGCCGAATGCCATGTCTGCCACGGCCCCGATGCCATGGGTTCGACCTACGCACCTGCTCTCAGGGACTCGCTCAAGACGATCTCCTACGAGGAATTCGTCGGTATCATCTCGGGCGGCAGGCAGAATTCCAGCGCGGGCGGCCAGAGCGTGATGCCGGCTTTCGGCGATAACAAGAACGTCATGTGCTACGCCGACGACCTGTACGTTTACCTGAAGGCCCGCGCTTCAGGCGCGATGCCTCGGATTCGGCCGAGCGACAAGGAAGAGAAGCCGGAAGCCGCCAAGAAGTCCGAGAAGGAATGCCTGGGCGGCTGAAGATGTGCTTACGCCCTCGGATAACGTCAGTCTTGGCGCTCCTGCTGGTATCGACAGGAGCGCCGAGCGTCGCGATCGCGCAGACGCTCCCGGATCTCGTGACGCCCGACGTCCTGCGCGTCTGCGGTGACCCGGGCAACATGCCGTTCTCCGATCGGAAGGAGG
>NZ_CAXUJR010000004.1:56998-60386 GCF_964251405.1 uncultured Methylobacterium sp. | reverse complement strand
CCCAAGCTCAAGGACAAGAGTATCGGTGTCATCGCCGGAACGCCGCCGGTCTCCCGGATGGGTGAGATTGGCCTGATCGGCAAGATGCGGACCTACGCGCCCTATCAGCTCGATCCTGCCCGTAAGCACCAAACCGTTTCGGCGGAGATCGTCTCCGACCTGGCCGGGAAGACGCTCGACGCTGCCGTACTCTGGGGACCGGCCGCAGGATGGCTCGCCAGCCAGAGCGGCGTCGAGATGAATGTGGTCCCGTTGCTCGACGAGCCTGACCGGCCTCCCTTGAGCTTTCGGATCGGCATGGGCGTCCGGCTTGAGGAAAACGACTGGAAACGCAGCCTCAACACCGTGCTGCGCAAACGCCGCGCGGACATCGAAGCGGTGCTGCGCGAGTTCCACGTTCCGCTCATGACCGACGAAGGCAACACGCTCATGGAACCGGCAAAGCCCTGAGACTGAGCGGCCGATCCGGCGGATCGGCCGTGACTTGATCAAGTCACCCGTTCAATCCCGGTGCAATCGAGCTTCGAGAGGGCCTGCGCCACGGTCTCCGGACCGATCATCAGGTCAGGGGCGATCTCGGCGAGCGGCATGAGCACGAAGGCTCTCTCCCGCACGAACCGATGCGGCAACACGAGCCGCGCGTCGTCGACAGCGGCGCCTTCGTAGAACAGGACGTCGATATCGATGACGCGCGGCCCCCAGCGGCGCTCGCGAACACGACCGAGGGCGGTCTCGATGGCCAGCCCTGCTTCGAGCAATGCGTGGGGGCTCAACGTCGTGTCGACGGCCACGGCGGCGTTGAGGAACCAATCTTGGTCGGTGTCCCCCCAGGGTGGCGTCCGATAATCGCTCGACCGCGCGGTGATCCGGATGCCCGGCGTCACGGCGAGCCGAGCGACCGACTCCGCCAGCGTCGCCGCCTTGTCACCGATATTGCTGCCGAGGCCGAGATAGGCCGTGCTCATGCCGGGCCCGGAGCGATCCGGCGATGCCGCGTGATCGCGATGGAAACCTGGTCGATCACGGCCGGGACGGGTGCACTCGGCTTATCGACCCGCACCTCGACCGCGTCGACGAGGGAGAAGCCGTCGAGGATCTCGGCCGCAATGGCCTCGGCCAGGGCCTCGATCAACGCGAAGCGCCGCTCGGTGGCGATGCGCACGACGATGGCCGTGAGGTCGGCATAGCTCACCGTCTGAGCGACGTCATCGGACCGCCCGGCGGCACTGAGATCAAGGGCGCAGTCGAGCGAGATATAGAAGCGCTGCCCGATTCGGGCCTCCTCGGCCAGGAGGCCGTGATAGGCGAAGACGGCAATGCGTTCGACGAGGATGCGGTCGGTCATGCGCGGATCGACTCGGGAACGGGGCGCATGACGGCGTCGACGATGCGCAAGGCATCGACATGGGCGCGCACGTCGTGGACGCGCACGATATCGGCGCCCAGCGTCGCCGAGAGGACATGGCTCGCGATCGAGCCGAACAGCCGATCCACCGGCCTCGTCTCGGCGTCCAGCACCCGCCCGAGCAGGGACTTGCGCGAGACGCCGACGAGGACCGGAAAGCCGAGCGCGCGGATCTCGGGCAGCCGACGCAGGGCTTCGAGATGCTGCGCCCAGCTCTTGCCGAAGCCGATGCCAGGATCGAGGACGATGTCGCTCTCGGCGATCCCGGCCCGGCGGGCGATGTCCAGCGAGCGCTCGAAGAAGCCCAAAATGTCGGAGACGATGTCGATCGCCGGATCAATGGAATCGCGGTTGTGCATGATCATCACGGGCGCGCCGTGGGCGGCGGCCACGACGGCGATCTCCGGCTCGCGCTGCAGACCCCAGACGTCGTTGACGATGGCCGCACCCGCTTCCAGGGCGACCCGCGCGGTCGAGGCCTTGTAGGTGTCCACCGAGATCGGAACAGAGAGGCGGCGGCTCAGGTCGCGGATGACCGGGAGGATGCGGGCCTGCTCCTCATCGGCCGGCACCGGGACATGGCCAGGGCGGGTGGATTCGCCGCCGATATCGACGAGCGCGGCCCCCTCGGCGACCATCGCCCCGGCCTGCTCGCGGGCGGCGTCGAGGCTCGCGAAACGTCCGCCGTCGGAGAAGGAATCCGGCGTGACGTTGAGGATGCCCATCACGAGGGTGCGACGTCCCAGGTCGGGAAGCAGGTTCGCCAGGCAGCGAGAGGGAGGGGTCACGGCATCTCGACGGATCGGGCTTCGGGAGTGGCAGGGCTGTTCGACGGCCCGGCGGTATTCACTCCCGTCTCATCCGTCCTAATTCGCGATGGCGCAAGGGCGAAGACAGCCGCGCCATCGCGCCCAGCCGAAGGGCCGAGGATGCGCGGATCCCGCCGAAGGGGCTACTTGCCGCCGCGATAGCAGCGGATCTCCGCCTCGGCCTGGGCACGGCGCAGGTCGGCGACCTGATCGTCGAAGACCTTGGTGGTCTTGAACTGTGCGGTCCGCGCTCCGATGCCCTGGCGCATGGAGAGCACCGTGCTCGCCTGGACGTACTTGTCGTATGTCAGGATCGAGGCGAGGGCGTCCAGCGAGCACGAGCAGCGCGAGAGCGCCTCGCGGGACTGCCCATTGGCCGCCATGCAGCCGAAGATGTAGTCGGCCCGCGCCTCGGTCGGGTAATCGTTCTCGAACTCGACGGACAGGGCAGGGGCCGCCAGCAGGGCCAAACCGAAAGCGGCGCCGATGGCGCGCTCAACCAGCGTTCTGATCATAGCTCAGCTTCTCCTCGAGGAGGTCACCGCCCTCCGCGTTCTTCGATACCGCCTCGATGGAGAGCAGCTCGCCGGGGACGGCCTCGGACGTCACGAAGACATAGGTCAGGTTCGAGAGACCGCGCATGCGGTCTTTCATCCTGTCCTCCACGAAGGGCTGCGTCTCGATGCGCCATGCCTGGACGGCCTTCCCCTTGAAGGTGGCCTCGACCGGCGTCACCGCCGCATTCTCGCGCAGGGATTTGCGGATCGCATTCTTGAGATAGCGCGGGTTGGCCTTCAGAACGCGTGAAAGATCGGTGAGATGATGCTCCAGGAACAGCGTCATCACCGGATTGCCCGGCATGTCCTCGAACGGGCCGGCCGGGAAGCGGTTGGCGCCGGAGAACATCTGGACTCGGATGGTGCGGTTGTCGGCCGTGGAGCCGGGCTCGATGGTCAGCTTGATCCGATCGTCGAGGGTCGGTCCGAAGGGACCTTTCTCGATGCCGCTGCGGCGCAGGTATCCGTAGGTCAGCGTCGTGCCAGGCGCGACATTCTTCATCTGCGGCTGCTCGAACAGCACGTCGGACGCGTTCGGCACACCCGTATTGGCCTTCACCACCGCGGGAGCATCGGTGGGTGGTGAGCCTTGCGCCATCACGGGCGAAGCGAGGAGG
>NZ_CAXUJR010000004.1:39895-56898 GCF_964251405.1 uncultured Methylobacterium sp. | reverse complement strand
TCCACGTTGCTGCCGATGGTGCGGTAGACGTAATCGGGTGGGGTCTCGGCCGCCTCCTCGGTGGCGAGTTCGCGCACCTTGGCGTGGAGCGGAGACAGCGAGCAGGCGGGATCGGTGGCAGCGGCGTCCCCGGCAAGCGCCAGGGCCTGGCAGCGGCAGCCGCCCCAGTCCTTCTCGCGCCGGTCGCAGGAGCGGCAGGGCTCCTGCATCCAGTCGGTGCCGCGATAGGCGGTGAAGGCGGGCGAGTTCGCCCAAATGTCGCCGAGCGAATGATCTGAGACGTACCAGAACTCAAGGTGCTTGATGGTCTCGGCGGCGTGGCAGGGCAGCACCTTGCCGGCCGGCGTCACGTTCATGAGCTTGCGGCCCCAGCCGCCCGCGCAGGCTTTGGGATACTTCGCGTAATAGTCCGGCACCACGAGGTCGATGACGAGCTGGCCCTTGAGGCGTTCGCGCGCCGCCTCGACGATGCGAATCGAGCGGTCGACCTCGGCCTTGTTCGGCATGAGGGACGCACGATTGACGTAGGCCCAGCCGTAATACTGGGTGTGGGCGACCTCTAGGCGCTTGGCGCCGAGCTTGACCGCGAGATCGATGAAACCCTCGACCTCGTGGATGTTGCCGCGATGGATCACCGAGTTCAGGGTCAGCGGCAGGCCGAGTTGCGTCACCCGCTCCGCGAAGGCGAGTTTCTGGGGCTGCGCGTTCTTGAGGCCGCCGATCTTCTCGGCATTGGCCGCGTCGACGCCCTGCACCGAGAGCTGCACGTGGTCGAGGCCGACGTCGTAGAGTGCGTCGAGCTTGGCGAGCGCACCGCCGACGCCGGAGGTGATCAGGTTCGAGTACAGCCCGAGCTTGGCGCAGGTCTGCGTGATCTCGACGATGTCGTTGCGTGCCGTGGGTTCGCCGCCGGAAAGATGGACGTGCAGCACGCCGAGCCCGGCCGCCTCGGTGAGCACCCGCTGCCAGGTCGCCGTGTCGAGCTCACCCGACCGCCGATCGAGCTCCAGCGGATTCGAGCAATAGGGGCAGCGCAAGGGGCAACGATGCGTCAGCTCCGCCAGGAGGCCGACGGGTGCGGGCAGGACAGGGGCATGCGGCGTGACGGCGTTCATCGCTCCAGCACCCGTTTCGTGGCGAGATCGTTGAGCATGACGAGAACGTCTGCCTCGATCACGTCCCGATCCGCCGAGAACTGCTCGGCCAGCATTCCGGCGATGTCGCGGACCGTGCGTGATCCGTCGACCAGGGACAGTACGGCCACGGCGTTGCCGTCGAGGTCGAAGGTGCGCTCGGGTGCCAGCAGCACGTGCTGGCCGCGAACCTCATCGTGACGCAGGCGAACACCGCGGGGCAGGCGCGGGATGTCGGTCGCCACCAGAGTACCCGTTCCGGCGGCTTGCGTCACCGCCGGCTCCGGGACGAGACCGGTCCCCGGCGTCCAGGCGTCGGGCGGGATCATGCCCGGCGCGACATAGGCGAAGTACAGGGCGTCGAGCTGCGTCCACAGCACGTTGCACTTGAAGGTCAGCGCGGCCATCGCCTGGCGCTGCAGTTCCGGCGTCGTGGCGTGTTGCTTGACGTAGTCGATGGCGAATTCCGCGTCGCGCGGCGCCTGCGTCATCCGCTTCTCGAAATAGGCTAGCGTGTCCGTCGTGATGAAGTCGTAGTTCTTCAGCATTCCGGCCACGCGCTCGGAGATGATGTTGGGCGAGAACATCTCGGTGAGCGACGAGGCAATCGCTTCGAGCAGCGAGCGCTCCTTTACGAAATGGACGTAGGCGTCGACCGAGAACCGCGTCGCCGAGAGAATACCTTGGGTCGACTCGACGTAGGCGCGTTCGAATCCCACCCCTTCCGCCAGCTTGAGCCAGCGCTCGATGCCGCCGTCGCCGGGACGATCGCCGTCGTGATCGACGATGCGCTGGCGCCAGACCCGGCGCAGGCTGGCATCCTCCATGCGGGCGAGCACGGCCGCATCCTTCACCGGGATCATCGCCTGGTAATAGTAGCGGTTGAGCGCCCAGGCGCGGACCTGATCCTTGTTCAGCTTGCCGTCGTGCAGCAGGCGGTGGAACGGATGCAGGTTGTGGTAGCGTCGCGCACCGATGTCGCGCAGCGCCGCCTCGATCTCATCGGGACCGAGCAGACGCTGGGCGTCTTCTGGCTTGGGAGTGGGGAAAGGCGCGGTCATGGCGGAGTCCGTCTCGAAGCGTTTCCGAAAGGGTTTTATCGAGGTTGCCGCGGCCCACAAAGGCCGGCGGCTCAAGTCGCGCTATTAGATTGCGCGTTATATATAGCGATGAGCACTAAAATTCCAGTCGCTACCTGCCGCGACCGGTTCCGTCTTCGATACCGAATAGCTAGAGCGCGAGGGCCAGCCCGTCATGGGCCACGGTCCAATTCAGGCTCTCGATGCGCTCGCGCTCGGCAGAGGCCTCGACCAGGACCGGATTGGTGTTGTTGATGTGAACGAAGATGCGCCGGCCGATAGCGACGTCGGCCAGGGCCTCGATCGAGCCGCCGGACCCCGTCATCGGGACGTGGCCCATGCGCCAGCCGGTCTTGGTGCCGACGCCCGCGCGAATCATATCGTCGTCGAGGAGCACGGTGCCGTCGAACAGAAGCGCGTCGACACCGGCGATGCGCGCCTTGAGGTCGTCCGTGACCCGGGCACAGCCGGGAATGTAGGCGAGGCACCGGCCGTTCGCCTCAATCATCGCCCCGACCGTGGTCTCGGTCTCGGCGCCGATCTCCATGGTCTCGTCCTCAAGCCAGAGCGGGACCTTGCCGGGGACGGAGAACAGCGTGACGGTGAGGCCGGGTACGGGCTCGAAGGCCGCGTTGAGCCGGATCGGCTCTCGCCGAACCACCTCGGCCGCCATGACGTCGAAGACCCGGTTGTCGGTGACCGAACCGAGGATGCCGGCGGTGCCGTAGAGGGTGAAGGGCTGGCCCTCGCGCAAGGTGAGAAGCCCGGCGACGTGGTCGACGTCGCCGTTCGTCAGCAGCACCGCGTGAATCGGCGAGTGGCGAAGGCCCTCGCGCGGGTGCAGGACGGCATTGTCGGAGATTTGTTGCCGGATATCCGGCGATGCGTTCACCAGGAGCCAACGTTCCCCATCGGGAGATACGGCGATGCTCGACTGGGTTCGCGGCTTGACCCGGCTCGGATCCGAGCGGGCCAGGGAGCAGATCGGGCAGCGGCAATTCCACTGGGGAAGGCCGCCGCCCGCTGCGGAACCGAGGATCACGACATGCATGGCGAACCGATGCGATTCCGGATCCCTCGATTCGCTGACCTTAGTTGAAGGTGTCGATCTCGGCCGACTCGTAGCTCGTGACTTCCATGCCGACGCAGATCTCGGAAACGATGGGGGCAGCCCAGGTCATGGTGTTTCTCCAAAGAGTTTCTTGGAAGGTCGCCAGAACCACGATTTACCATTAAGGAGATCGTAAGATACTGACGGCGCAGTCATTTCTGTCGCGGGAGCTATATCGACGTTTTGCGCCGACTCTTCAAGCGCAAAATTGCCGAATCCTCCCGCTGCGCCATTAGAAAGCTCTCATATCCTGCAGGTTCTCGGCAGGGCGGCGTGTCGCCGCGGGCCGACGCCTCAGTGGCGGAAATCCTGCCCCTTGAGATCGAGCATGAAGCCGCGCCCGCGCACGGTCACGATGACGGGTCCGCCGAGGCGTACGAAGTCCGAGAGCTTGGTGCGTAGGTAGCCCACATAGACGTCGACGACGTTGAGCGAGAGGCCGCCCTGGCCGGCCCAGAGCTTGTCGAAGATGTCGCCCCGGGACACCGGCTGGTTGGCATTGTCCATGAGCAGCGCCAGCACCTCGGCCTCCCGGGGGGTCAAGCGGGCCGTGGCATCGGCGAAGCCGACTTGCCGGATGTTGAGGTCCAGCATCAGGCGCCCGGCGGTGACGATGGTGCGGGGCTGCTCGGAGACCTTGCGCCGCAGAAGATGGGTCTGCAGGCGCGCGAGCAGCTCGTCGAACACGAAGGGCTTCACGATGTAGTCGTCGGCCCCGAGTGCCAGGCCCTCGGCCCGGTCGCGGACCTCGTCGCGGGCGGAGAGGAACAGGATCGGGCCGGGATAGCCGCCCTCGCGCAGGGAACGGCAGACGTCGTGGCCCGACCCGTCGGGGAGGGTGATGTCGAGGACGACGGCCTCCGGGGCTTCGTCGCGGGCTGCCGCAAGGGCGTCGTCCACCCGCCCGGCGACACCGACGGAGAAACCCTCCGCCTCCAGCCCGCGGGCCAGCATGGCGCGGATGTCGCCGTCATCCTCGACGATGAGTATGCGCGTCATGCCACCCCTTCCCCCTGCGTCCGCTCTTTGTCGTGTTCGGACACCAGAAGGGGTATGTCGAGGGCGACCAGCGCACCTCCCCCACGGGCACCGCCGATGCGGATGACGCCATCATGGCGTTCGGCGACCCAACGCGCCAGTGCCAGACCGATCCCGAAGCCGCTTTCCCCAGAACGGCTTTCGCGACGGAAGCGCTCGAACAGGCCTTCTCCGGCTTCGGGGAAGCCCGGACCGTCGTCGCTGACCATCAAGGTCGCGGTCCCGTCGCCGATCTCCAGAGCGACCACGACCCGGGTCAGGCCGGTGGCATGGCGCAGGGCGTTGTCGATCAGGCTCTCGACGACCTGACGCAGCCACTCGCGGTCGGCCAGCAGGGTGGCATCGCGCGCTTCCGTCTCCAGGCCGAGTGCGACGCGGCGGCGGGCGGCCTCCGAGGCCATGCTGTCGACGGCGTCGGCGAGGATCGCGGCGGCACTCACCGGCCGACGCTCGAGCTCGATCTGCCCGGACTCGGAGCGGGCGACGCGCAGCAGATCCTCCACCCGCCGCTGCAGGCGCAAGGCCCGTTTGCGGATGGTGGCGAAGACCGGGGCGGGGTCCAGGTTACGCCCCGCCGAGCGAGCGGCGAGGTCGCACTCGCCGAGGATGACGGTGAGCGGCGTGCGCAGTTCGTGGCTGACATCCGCGAAGAACCGGCGGCGGGAGCGGTCGACCGCTTCCAGGCGCTCGTTGGCCGCACGCAGGTCCGTCGTCCGGGCCGTGACCGTGTCCTCCAGCGCCGCCCGGTCCGCGGCGAGCCGCCCTTCCCGGCGGGCGAGGCGGGCGGCCATGCGGTTGAAGTTGGCAACGAGCAAGCCGAGTTCGTCCCGCGTCGCCACCGAGAGCCGGGTGTCGAGCTCGCCGCCGCCGATCGCACCGGCGGCCCGCCGGATCGCCTCGATCCGGGCCAGCGTCGGCTTGGTCACGCCGCGGTAGAGCACCAGCACGATGCCAAGCGCGAACAGGGCCGCGGCGAACGCAGCGATCCGTAACCGACCCGAGAGGGCGCGGGCCTCGTCGGAGCCGGCGATCATCGAGCGACGCTCGACCTCGATCAGGAAGGAGAGCGGCTGGCCCGTCATCGCGCCGAAGCCGTTGAGGGCACCCCGGATCGCGGCCCTGCGCTGCTCGTCGTCCGACTGGCGCAGGACCTGGGTCACCTGCCGGTCGAGCACCACGCGCGCGGAGCGCAACTGCGACATCGGCCGGGTCCGGGCGGCGTAAAGCGTCCGGTCGAGGGGGTCGTTGCTCGCCGCGATGGTCCGGCCGAGGGATTCGTCGACCGCCGTCAGCGCCTTGTCGACGGCGGTCCGCGCCAGGGCCAGTCCCTCGGGCTGCGCGTCAACGTTGCTCACGGCTTCAAGGGCGGCGAGGCCGTACTGGGTCATTCGGCCGGAAAGTTCGACCAGGAGTTCGAGGCGCCCCTGCGCCGCCAGCGTCCGATCGATGGCGCGCTCGGCGGCGCCGATCGCGGCGAGAACCCCGAGGGCCGCCAAGACGACGAGAAGCGCGGTCGCACCGAGAAGCAGCGCGAACCGGACTTTCAGCGAACGCATGGTCTGACTGCCTCTGCCAGCGCGACGATCCCGACGCCGCCCCGAGCGGAGATGGACCCGCTAGAGGTCTTTCGGCAAGCTCCCCCGCGCGGCGCAACGCCAGCGGGCGACATGCCATTCCGGATGCTCGGCCTGCCACGTCGCCAGGGTGCTCTGCGCATGGCGCAGGCAGACGAATGGATTCTTCGCCTCGAAGGACATGTTGATCCGGTCTTCGCGGCACTGGTCAGGTTGGGCCACGAGGCAGATGGAGAGCAGCAGGAGCATCGGCCACGCCTCGCATGACAGAAAGCGATACCGACCAACCCGCGGCTCGAGCGGCAGTTCACTAGGCACGATCGTCATGCAAAGCGGCGGACCATGCAAGATCTTGCCACGGGGTGCGGCATTCAGCCGGCTGAGACCCACAACTCACCCTTGCCCAGCGTCGCGAGGTCGCCCGAGTAGCGTTTGAGCGCCCCGGCGGCGAGGTCGGCATGGGTGGGGCTCAGCGCGCGCAGTGACCGCGAGAGGAGCCGCAGGAAGACGAGGTCGTGAGTACCGGTCTCGACGAAGCTCGGCGAGAGAGCGCCGTGGCCGCCGGCGAGGATCGTGCCCCGGCGCATGCCGTAGCCGGGATGGTCGCCGACTCTCGTCGCCGCGATGGTACCGGCGATCATGCGCGATCCGGCATAGGCTCCGGCCTCGCCGACGAGGAGCAGGCCCCGGCGCATGCGGTCGCCAAGATGGTCGCCGGCGCGGCCGCGGATGACGAGCGTGGCGCCGTCGAGGCCGGCCTTGGCCGCATAGACGGCACCGCCGGCATGGTCGCCGGCATCGCCCTCGATCGTGATGGTCCCGCCGGTGGCGCCAGAGCCCACGAAGGGTCCGGCCGAGCCCGACACGGTGAGCGTCCCCCCCGCCATGCCGGCCCCCAGCCGCTGGCCGACATCGCCCTCGACGTGGATCGTCCCGCCGCTCAGGGACGCGCCGACCCGGTCGAGGCGCGAGGAGCCGCCCGCGATGGTCAGGGTCTCGGACCCGTCGAGGCTGATCGTGAAGCAGTCGCCGAGGGTGAGGCTGCGCCGGCTGGTCCCCACGGGCAGGCGCGCGGCTTCGGCCTCGGACAGGCCGCCGAGCGAGAGGGGGTTTACGTGGAAGAGGTCGAGCCGCTCGGGCGGCTCCTGGCGCAGGGTGAGGGTGCTCATGACGCTGTCGCCTCGGCCGCCGGCTCCTTCGAGAGAAGGTCCCTCAGATGATAATGATGGCGGCCGAGATTGCCGCCGTAATTGCCCGCCGTGACCGCAACGAGCCCGTGCGCCGCGCCGGCCTCGGTCGAGGCATGCAGAGCCGCACGCATCGATTCGGCCACCGAGCGCGAGGTTAGGCCGTCGATAACGATTTCCAGCACCACGCCCACCTCCGACGCGAGTTCGGAGCCGGCCCGGCCCTTCAGGGTCGGGCAATAGGCGTCGTTGGTCGACGCCATCATGCCCTTGGTACGCGCGCCCACCTTCGAGCCGGAGCGGACGATGCCGCCCGGGAAGGGCAGGATCACGTCGGCCACCGAGCGGGCCGCGTCGACCGCGATCTCGGCGACCTTCAGGGTCTCGGCATGGTTGCGGCCGAGGAACAGCAGGTTGCCGCCGCCGACCGCCCCGTCCACCGCGCGAACGAAGTCCTCGCACAGGAACTCGCCGTCCATGACCGGGATGCGCCAGTAGCGCCGCCCTTTGCCGCTGACGGGGTCGGGCAGGCGCTTGGCCACCGCGAAGCCGTCGCCGAAATAGCGGATCGCGCCGCCGAGCTTTATTTTATGAGGCCCGTCGACGCCGGCATAGCAGGCCGTGCCGGGGCAGGTCAGGATGCACTGGCCGACGCGCCTGAGAAGCTGGTCCTTGAGCCCGTTCGGCTCGAAGCCGAACAGCAGGACGCGCACGCCCGGCCGCCCGTCCGGCGTCTCCTCCGGGGACAGCTCGGCGTCGATGCCGGCCTCGGCGCCGCAGCCGATCACCGAGGTGGCGAACCCCGTCATCGTGACGGCCGCGATCATCGCCCATTTGGCGGTGTCGTTGGTGATGATCAGCGCGGTGCCGGCGACGTCGAACGCCTCGGCGAAAGTGTCGATCACCGGGATGCCGTTGAGGGTGAGGTCAGCCATCTCAGTCACCGGTCCTCACGCCACGCATCGTCCGACACAACCCTTCCCCTCTGCGGGGGAGAGTGCCTGCGAAGCAGGCGGGAGAGGGGGGAGGGAACGGCGCGAGCGTGATCAACGGCATGCCACGTCCTCGAACACGTCCGGCGCCGAAAACGCCTCGTCGGGCACGCCGAAGCTGTCGAGGCCGGTCCCGAAGCGGTCGACGAGATAGGCGTCGGTGCGCGTCGCCATCGCCTTGTCGGACTCGACCACGAGTTCGAGGGTGCGGCCCGAGCGCCAGTCCACGATCTCGCCGTCCTCGACGATCACCGTGCCGTCCTTGAGCACCAGCCTGGCGCGGGAGAACATCGCCGTGCGATCGCGATCGTCGCGGTAGATCGCGATATCGGCCCGCGCACCCTCGCGCAGGTGGCCGCGATCGGTGAGGCCGAGGAGCTTGGCCGGTCCGGAGCGGGTGAGCTGCGCGATCTCGAAGAGCGTGTATTCGCGCTCGATCGAACCGAGGCCCGAGCGCTCACCGATGACCTTGTGCAGGCCGGCGATCTCGCGGTCGCGGGCCTCCTTGTCCATGAGCCAGTGAATGATGCGCGGATACTCGGTGAAGGGGCCGCCGTTCGGATGGTCGGTGGTGAGGATGGTGCGCTCGGGGTCGTTCGAGAGCAGCATCATCTCGAGACCGATCGCCCATTGCAGGGAGCTCACCGCGCCGCGTGGCTTGTACAGGAACGGCACCACGCCGCCGCCCTCGGCATCGCCGGCGTTGAGGATCCACTTCTTGGGATTGGCTCCCTTGCGGCCGCCGAACTGGCGCAGGATGTCCAGCGAGATCGTCACGGTCTGGCCGAAAGCGACCTGGCCGACGTCGTAGGTGGCGTTGGGGTGCGCCTCCATCGCGCGGGCGATGCGCTCGGCCGCAGAGCGGAAGCCGCCCGCCGGGTTGCCCGGCTCGGACAGGCCGTAGGCGTAGAACTGGGCGTGGGCGAAGTGGATGCGCCGGCCTTCCGCCGCCTCCAGGGTCGCCACGAAGGAATCGTCGGCGCCGGGGATGCCGAGGTTGTTGCAATGGACGTGGAGCGGGTGGGGCACCCCGATCTCCTCCACCGCGTCGAGGAGGGCGGTCATGATCTTGCGCGTCGAGAGGCCGTAGACCGGGATCTCGTCGTCGAGGCTGAGATTCAGCGCGCCGTCCTTGAAGGCCGAGGCCCCGCCCGCGTTGATGCACTTCACGCCGAGCGCCCGCGAGGTCGCGACCGTGAGCGCCACGAGATCGCGAACCGCGTTGTCGCCCTCGCGCTTGCGCAGCAGTTCGAGGAGCTGGTCGTCGTTGCCCATCACCGCGAGGGCGCCGCGGTCGAGGAGGGGGATATCGGCGAGCTCGAGCTGTGTCGCCAGCGCGTTGGCGGGCGGCATCGCCGGCTCGACGGCGGTGGTGTAGCCCATCCGCGCGTAGTTCGCGCCGATCCAGGCGGCCGAGCCGCCGGCATGGGCGAAGGGATGGCCCTCAGGCGCCGCCTCGCTGACGTAGAGTTCGGGCAGGAGAAGGCGCGACAACACGACGTTGCCGCCGGCGATATGCGAATGGACCTCGACGCCGCCGGCCATCACGACGCAGCCAGCCGCATCGATGGTGGTGTCGGGTGCGCGCTCGGACGGGGCGACGACCCGGCCGTCCTCGATCCAGACGTCGCCGACCGCGTCACGGTCGGCGGTGGGGTCGACGACCCGCCCCCCCCTGATCAGCGTCAGCATGCGGCCCGGTCCTTCGTGGTGATGCGCGCGCGGATCGCGTCGAGGATTGCGGCGGCCGTCCACTCGGCGGGCGGCCCGGCGGCGGCGCTGTAGGTGAGCGTTCCCCGGCGCTCGTTCCAGAGGGTGCCGCCGACGCTCTCTCCCGGAACGCCGACCGCGATCACGATCTCGGCGGCGTCGCCCGTGGCGTCCGCGCTGCCCTCGCCGACGATCGCCACAGAGGGCAGCGAGCCGAGCCAGTCCGGCCGGGGGGCGGGGAGGGAGGCGAGCCAGAGCACCGCATCGGCCTCGCCCTGGCGGACCTGGCGCTCGGCGTCGAAGCGCCAGGGATCGTGCTCGGGGAGATGGCGGCCGAAGCCCGTGCGCGGCGCCTGACCGGTGGTCCAGGCCGAGAGCTGCACCAGCGCCCGCCCCTGGAAGGGGTCTGCCACCGGCAGGGCGAAGAAGCGGGTGGCGTCGTTGAGGTCCTTGACGAGGCCCTGGAGCATCTCGACGCCGAGTTCGCCGACTTCGCCGGGCTCGTAGAGCACCACGCCGTACCGCGTGGCAGCGAGCCGCCGGGCGAGGTCGGCATAAGCCGTCTCACCGGCGAGATGCCCCTTCGCGAAGGCGCGCAGATGGGCGATCGAGACGGCGAGGCCGCCCGCCTCGGCCGGATAGGCGACGTGGCGGGTGGCGCCGTTGCCGGGGCCGCCCAGCGACAGGATCGTGCGCTCGGAACCGGCCGCACGCCCGCGCCGGGGCTGCACGGCCGCGATCTCCGCGACGATGGGGCGGTCCCAAGGCGCGTTGCCGATGACGAGCACGACGTCGGCGCGGCCGACCGCCTCCGCGGCGGTCGTGCCCATCACGCCGGCGCGGCTGAGGACGCCGAGCTCGGCATAGAGGGAGGAAGAGGAGACCGGGTCGAGGGAGGCACCGATGGCGCCGGCGAGCCCATAGGCCGCCCGCAGGGCGCCGATCTCGGCGCACAGTCCCGCGAAGACGGGTGTGCGTGCCTGAGACAGGAGGCTGGCGGCGGCCTCGATCGCCGCATCGGCGTCTGTCGCGCCACCCTTGACCCAGGCTGCCATGATCCTCACCCCAAGGAAACGAACGCCGATCGGGCGCTGCCGGTTTTTCTTCTGTCGGCCCCGCCGCGGGACCGTGCTGATCTTACGTCCGGCCCGTCGCGTCGCATCGGCCTCCCGGGGAAGGCCGGCGGGCACGTTTGCATTCGCTCAGCGCCGCAAGCAAGTCCCGTGGCAGGATTTCTCGATGCCTCCCCGGACGGGCGGCGCGCATGGTCGGAACCGCATCGCACGCCGGTTGAAACGCGATTCGCACCAAGGATGCTTGCGAGCCCTCGCCCCTCCATGGGAGAAGCCCGGTCGCAGCAGGGGACCGGGAGACTCGTTTGAGGGGATCGTCGTGATGGAGGCCCCGGAATCGTTGCCAGGCCGCATCACGGTCCGAGCCCCCGCCCGCCTGCATTTCGGGTTCCTCGACCTGCATGGCGGCCTGGGGCGGCGCTTCGGCAGCATCGGGCTCGCAGTCGATACGCCGGCCGTCCAGCTCACGGCCGACCGTGCCACCGACCTGGACGTCGAGGGCACCGAATCCGAACGGGTCCGCGGCTACGCCCTAGCCGCGGCCCGGCATCTCGGCCTGAACCCCCATGCCGCGATCCGGATCGAGGAGGCGATCCCCGCCCATGCCGGATTCGGATCGGGCACGCAACTGGCGCTCAGCGTGGCGGCCGCTCTGGCCGCACTTCACGGCCAGCCCTTCGTCCCCGCCGATTTCGCCGACGCCCTCGATCGCGGCAACCGCTCGGGGGTCGGGCTCGCCGCCTTCACGGATGGCGGGGTCATCGTCGATGGCGGCCGCGACGCGAGCGGTCGTCCGCCGCCCGTCATCGCCCGGCTGGCCTATCCCGAAGATTGGCGTGTCGTCCTCATCCTCGACGAGAGCATGACCGGCGTCCACGGCAGCCGCGAGATCGAGGCGTTTCGCGATCTGCCGCGCTTTCCCGAAGGAGAGGCGGCCGAGATCTGCCGCACGGTGCTGATGCAGGTGCTGCCCGCCCTGGCCACCGCCGAGCCGCAGGGTTTCGGCACCGGGATCAGCACGATCCAGCGCCTGATCGGCGACCATTTCGCCCCTCACCAGGGCGGGCGCTACGCGAGCCCACGAGTCGCCGAGGCGCTCGCCGCCGTCGCGGCGCAGGGCATCGCCGGCTACGGCCAGAGTTCGTGGGGTCCCACCGGCTTCGCCCTCACGGCCTCGGAGGCAGAGGCCCGGACCCTCGTCGCCTCGCTGGAGCGGCCAGGTCCCCTGCGGTTCCTGATCGCGCGCGGCCGCAACAGCGGCGCCACGGTCACCGCGCTTTAAGGAACCGCATTGCAAAGTCGGGAGACCGGCCACGCTTGACCGCGTCGGCCTCCCGCCTTTCAACTCGCCCTGCGCCCCTCTACCGGCGCCGCGTAGCCACGATTCGAGGAACCCGACGATGGCCCGCTCGATCCTGCACATGCTCACGCCCCTGAAGCACATGAGCCCGTTCGACGTGAACATGGCGGTGGATGCGGGCTTCGAGACCATCGCCACCTATACCGACGTGACGCTGCCCGACGTGACCTCCCTGGTTCAGGATTCGATCTTCTCCCGTTCGCCCCTGGATGGCGTGCGCACCGGCATCTTCATCGGGGGCAAGAATGCCGAGGACGCCCTCGACATGATGGACCGGGCCAAGAAGGCCCTGGTCCCGCCATTCGCCAACCACATCATCGCCGACCCGGCCGGCTCCTTCACCACGGGTGCCGCCATGGTCGCCGAGGTGACCCGCGCCCTCAAGGCGAAGTTCGACACCGACCTCAAGGGCAAGCGCATCGTGATCTTCGGCGGCGCCGGCGTCGTCGCCTACGTGGCGGCGGTGATCGGGGCACTGGAAGGGGCCAAGACCGTCATCGTCGGCCATGACGGCGAGGAGCGGGTGAGCAAGATCGCCTTCACCATGAAGTGGCGCTTCGGCATCGAGGTCGGCGCCGTGGACGGATCGAACCCCGAGGCCCGCCGCGCGGCCATCCGCGACGCCGACGTGATCCTGTCGGCCGGCCCTGCCGGGATCCCGATCCTCTCGGCCGAGGACCTCGAATCGGCGCCGAAGCTCCTGGTCGCCTCCGACGTCAATGCCGTGCCGCCGGCCGGGATCGCCGGCATCGACGTGAACGCTGTCGACGTGGCGCTTCCCGTCGGCAAGGGCGTCGGCATCGGGGCGCTGGCGGTGGGCAACGTCAAGTACCAGACCCAGTCGCGTCTGCTCCGGCGCATGCTGGAGAGCCCCGAGCCGTTGATCCTCGACTTTCGCGATGCCTACGCGGTGGCCGTCGAGGTCGCGGGCTGACGGTTCCGGGCGGCGGCGTCCTCATCGCGGCGCAGTCGGGTCGCGCTCTCGCCCAGGCGGCGCGCCGGGCCGGGCTGGTGCCCCTCGTGCTCGACCTGTTCGGCGATGCCGACACTCTCGCGCTTGCAGCTCACCACCGGCAGGCGAGGGGGCGTTTCGGCAACGGGATCGGCGGACGGGACGTACTGGCCCAGCTGGACGAACTAGCTGAGCTGAGCACCGCGCCGGTCGTCGGGATCGTGCTCGGCAGCGGCTTCGAAGCTGCGCCCGACCTGATGGCCGACATCGCTGCGCGCCATCGCCTGCTCGGCGCCCCAGCCGAAACCGTGGCGCAGCTCAAGGACCCGCTCGGCTTCGCGGATCTCTGCCGCCGCCTCGGCGTCCCGCATCCGGCGGTCACCCGCGAGGCGATCACCGATCGCCGGGCCTGGCTCCTGAAGCGTGACGGTGGTTCTGGCGGCAGCCACATCCGCAGGGCAACGGCGGGGAGGGCGCCTCCGGGCGCCTATTTCCAGGCCCGGGTCGCTGGCTGCGCCCATGCGCTCACCTTCCTCGCCGACGGGCGCGATCTCGCCGTGGTGGGGGTCACCGCGCAGTGGAGCGAGCCGTCGCCGATCAGGCCGTTCCGCTATGGCGGCGCCGTGGAGCAGGGCCGGAGCGGCCCGCCGCTGCTGGCACCGCACATCGCCGCCGCGGTCGAGAAGGCCGCGCGGGCGATCGTCGCCGAGACCGGGCTGCGCGGCCTCGCCAGCGCCGACATCCTCGTCGACGGCGAGAACTGGTGGCTCACCGAGATCAACCCACGTCCCGGCGCCACCCTCGACGTGCTCGACCGGCGCGCCGCCCCGCTGCTGTCGGCGCATATCGCGGCCAGTCTCGGCGATCTCGTCAATCCAGGCGATGTTCCGATGGATGCGGCGGCCGCGCAGATCTGGTACGCGACGAACAACTACGCCCCGGTGCCCCCCCTCGACTGGCCCGACCACGTGCGTGACCGCCCCCGCGCCGGCTCCTCCGTCGCGCGGGGCGCGCCGCTCTGCACGCTGGTCGCCACGGGGAGCGATGCCGAGGCGGCGCGCGCGATCCTGCGGGCGAGGGCCGAACGGCTCCGCGCCTGCCTCGATTATCAAGGAGTCCATCGATGAGCACGACCCATAGCGGCCCCGTCCGCACCAGCCCGAGCCTCAACGCGCTCGCCACGCCGCTCGTGGAACGCCTCGTGGCCGAGGCCGAATCCCTGCGCCTGCGCGTCACGATGGAGCACGGCGCCCGCATGGTCGATGCCGGCGCCAACGTCCGCGGTTCGATCGAGGCTGGACGGCGCATCGCCGAGATCTGCCTGGGCGGCCTGGGCACCGTCACCATCGCGCCGACCGGGCCGATCGCGGCCTGGCCCTATTCCGTGATCGTCCACGCCGCCGACCCGGTGCTCGCCTGCCTCGGCAGCCAGTATGCCGGTTGGGGCCTCTCCGACGAGGACGGCGGCTCCGACTTCTTCGCCCTCGGCTCCGGCCCGGGACGGGCGGTGGCCGTGGTCGAGGACCTCTACAAGGAGCTCGGCTACAAGGACAGCGCCGTCTCCACCGCCCTCGTGCTGGAGGGGGCCAGTGCGCCGCCGGCGTCCGTCGTCGCCAAGGTCGCCGAGGCGGCGGGTCTCCCGGCCTCGGGCCTGACCTTCATCTACGCGCCGACCCAGAGTCTCGCCGGCTCGACCCAGGTCGTGGCCCGCGTCCTCGAAGTGGCCCTGCACAAGGCCCACACCGTCGGCTTCGATCTCCACAAGATCCTCGACGGAATCGGCTCGGCCCCGCTCTCGCCGCAGCACCCGGACTTCATCAAGGCGATGGGCCGCACCAACGACGCGATCATCTATGGCGGCCGGGTCCAGCTCTTCGTGGACGCCGATTCAGCGGACGCGAAGCAACTCGCCGAGCAGATCCCGTCGACGACCTCGGCCGACCACGGCGCCCCCTTCGCCGAGATCTTCGCCCGGGTGAACGGCGACTTCTACAAGATCGACGGCGCCCTGTTCAGCCCGGCCGAGGTCATCGTCACCTCGGTCACCACCGGCGAGAGTTTTCGCGGGGGCCGGCTGATGCCGGAACTGGTGGAAGCGTCGTTCGCCTGAGGCGGCACATGACCCTCCCTCCTCTGCGGGGGAGGGAGAAGTCAGAGAACACCTTGATGCGCATCGGGCTCGCCGCCGATAACGGCAATTGGCACAAGGCGCGGCTGCTGGCGGCCCTGCGGTCGCTCGGCGCCGAGCCGGTGCTGTTCTCGCTCGCCGACGTCGCGATCGTCACCGATGAGGCTGAGCCCCTGCGCGTGCCCGGATTTCCCGATGGCCTGCCAGACGGCGTCCTGCTGCGCACCGTCGCCGGAGGCACCTTCGAGGCGACCACGATGCGGCTCGGCGTGCTCCACGCGCTAATGGCCTGCGGCACCACCGTCTGGAACGCGCCGGTGGCCATCGAGCGCTCGGTGGACAAGGCGATGACGAGCCTCCTCATCGCCCGCGCCCGCTTGCCCACCCCCGACACCTTCGTGGTCTCCAAGCGGGAGGCCGCCGCCGAGATCGTGGCCCGCGAGGCCAGCCCCGGCCGGCCGCTGGTGCTCAAGCCGCTGTTCGGCTCGCAAGGGGAGGGGCTTCAGCTCGTGGAGCGGCCCGAGGACCTCCCCGACGAGGCGGCGGTGTCGCGCGTCTATTACCTCCAGCGATACGTGCCGCGCACGGACGGGCTTTGGCGCGACTTCAGGGTCTTCGTCTGCGAGGGCCGCGCCATCGCGGGCATGATCCGAGAGGGCGACGGCTGGATCACCAACGTCCATCGCGGCGGCCGGCCGTTGCCCTGGGCGATGCCGCGAGGAGCCGCCGAATTGGCCGAGCGCACGGCCGCGGCAGTGGGCGTCGACTATACCGGGGTCGACCTCGTCGAGGACGGGGAGGGCGGCTACCTCGTCCTCGAGGTCAACTCCATGCCGGCCTGGTCCGGCCTGCAGAAGGTCACCGAAGTCGACATCGCACTCGCCGTGGCGCGGGGTTTCCTCGGCGCGGTACGCGCCGCGAGGCCGCCGCGCCTGGTGGTGGCGTGAGCTTGTCGCCTGCCGTCATCGCGGCGGCGTACGAAGCGAGCTGTCTGGCCGAGCTCGATGCGCTCAAGCCCGGCAATGTCCACGCCTTCGCCGCCGGCCACCGCATGGTCATCACGGATTTCGTCACGAGCGCCGGAGTCTCGGCGCCCCATCTGGCGAGGGCCGGGGCGGGGCTCGGCGCCCGTGTGCTCGGCGGGGTCGAGGCGACGATGGAGGCTGTCGGCCAGAACACCAATCTCGGCATCCTCCTGCTCTGCGCGCCCCTGGCGCTGGCCGCGGAGCGCGGCGTTCACGTCTCGGATACCCTCGCTTCGCTCGACGCCCGGGACGCGGCCGACGTCTTTTCCGCGATCCGCCGGGCCAATCCCGGTGGCCTCGGCCAGGCGGCGCGGCACGACGTCAACGAGGCGGCACCCTCCTCGCTGCGGGCGGCCATGGAGGAGGCCGCCCCGCGCGACCGCATCGCCCGTGCCTACGTGACGGCGTTCGAGGACGTGTTCGCGATCGGCCTGCCTGCGCTGGCCGCTGCCCGCGCGACCGGGCTCGCTCCGCCCTGGACGACCACGGCCGTGTTCCTCGCCTACCTCGCGGCGATGCCCGACAGCCACGTCGTGAGGAAGCACGGGCCGGACGTCGCCGAGCGGATCCGCGCCGAAGCGCAGGCCCTGCTTCGCTTCGATCTCGGTGCCGCACCGGTCGCCGACCTCCTCGCCCAGGAC
>NZ_CAXUJR010000004.1:5340-39795 GCF_964251405.1 uncultured Methylobacterium sp. | reverse complement strand
CCGCCTCGGCGATAATTCAACCCCATCTTAGCCGTAGGCAGGGTTGTTCCCGGCAGGAGCCCAGAGTAGGGTCCGCGCCGCGATCCGGGCAAACCGGTCCGGCCCGAACAGGGCTGGACGCCGTGAACAAGGATGGCTTTCGGCCGCGCTCGAATCCGGGTGTGGCCACATCTTTCAAGACTCCTGGGAGAGACCCCACATGGCGAAGATCAACAAGGTTATGGTCGGCGAGGCCCTCGTCGGCGACGGCAACGAGGTCGCCCACATCGATCTCATCATCGGACCGCGCGGTTCGCCGGCCGAGACCGCTTTCTGCAACGGCCTCGTGAACAACAAGCACGGCTTCACCAGCCTGCTCGCGGTCATCGCGCCGAACCTGCCCTGCAAGCCCAACACCCTGATGTTCAACAAGGTCACCATCAACGACGCCCGGCAGGCCGTCCAGATGTTCGGCCCCGCCCAGCACGGCGTCGCCAAGGCCGTTCAGGATTGCGTTGCCGAGGGCACCATTCCGGCCGATGAAGCCGACGACCTGTTCATCCTGGTCGGCGTGTTCATCCACTGGGAAGCGGCCGACGACGCCAAGATCCAGAAGTACAACTACGACGCCGTCAAGCTCTCGATCGAGCGCGCCGTGAAGGGCGAGCCCACCGCTCGCGTCGTCACCGAGCAGCGTAACTCGGCCTCGCACCCCTTCGCGTCGAACGCTTAGATCGGGGGCAGTCCTGGGCAGAGTGAGCCTCCGCCCGTACCGCGGGGCCTGCTCCAGCGACTGGCTTCCATCTTCCTCGGACGATGAACGAAACATGGGGCGGCTTCGGCCGCCCCATTCTTTTGGGCGATCGCCTCAGGGCCGCATCGACGGGTTCCTGCCAAGCGTCCCGTCGTGAATCGCGGACGCGACCAGGGCACCCGCCGCGCCGACCGCGGTCAGGGCCATCACGTCCGACGGCCCGCGCACGCCGCCGGCCGCGTAGAATTTCCGGCCTGGACGGGACGCCACGAGGCCTTCGAGACGGGCCAGATCCGGGCCGGCGCCGGTGCCGATGCTCGACAGCGTCATGACGATGACCTCGTTCGGCCACGTCCGCGCATCGTCGTGGAGGGAGGCCGGCCCCAGCGCTTGCGCACCCTTCGTATCGAGGGAGAGCACCGCCCGGTCTCCCAGAGCCGCCACGAGCGCCCCGTCGGTCTGGCTCTCGCTGCCAATCACCGGGCGGCCCAAGCCTTCGTCGAGGAAGGTCGCGACGCCCTGGGCGTCGCAGAATCCGGCATCGACCCACAGCCTTGTCTGCGGGCAGGCCGCCGCGATCCGCGCCAGGCTCGACAGGTCCGTTGACGTACCATCGATGATCGCGTCGAGGTCGGCGACGTAGAGCGTCGCGGCCCCCGTCGCCGCGATCAGGGCGCGGGCGATGTCGGCGGGGTCGGATCCCTTTGCCAAGGGCGTCGCGATCGGGGCATAGGAGGCGCGGTCTCCGGCTCGTGCCCGCACCACGACGCCGTGGCGCAGATCGATCACCGGGATGACCTGAAACTCCCGTCCCATCCGCCCCGCCCTTTTTCGAGACGCCAACCGTGCCAGACCCATCCGTGCCCGCGACGTCCCCGGTGATCGGCTGGGATCTCGGGGGGGTTCATGTCAAGGCCGCCCTCATGCGAGAGTCCCAAGTCGTCGAGGTCGTCCAGGCGCCGTGCCGGCTCTGGGAAGGGGTGGGCGCCCTCGACGCCGCCTTCGCCACCCTGCCGGAGAGGTTCAGGAGCAGCGCCCGCCACGCGGTCACCATGACGGGCGAGCTCACCGACTGTTTCGCAGACAGGGCCGACGGGGTGGCGCAGCTCTCGGCCTGGGCCGCACGCAGTCTGACGGGGACTGTCGCGATCTATGGCGGCCGCGCCGGCTTCTTTGGCACGGAAGCCGCGCCGGGAGCCGCCGCCGACATCGCTTCGGCGAATTGGCACGCCACCGCCGCGCTAGTCGGCCGCCACCGGACGGCCGCTCTCCTCGTCGACATCGGTTCGACCACAGCCGACCTCATCCCCATCGTCGACGGACGCCCGGCCGCCACCGGCTACAGCGACGCCGAGCGCCTGGAGACGGGGGAACTCGTCTATACGGGCGTCGTCCGCACGCCGCTGCTGGGCTTGTGCCGCCATGCGCCGTTCAAGGGCCGGCGCACCGCCCTGATGGCGGAGTATTTCGCCACCACCGCCGACATCTACCGCCTGACCGGCGACTTGCCCGAAAGCGCCGATCAGCAGGACAGCGCCGACCTCAAGGGCAAGTCCATTCCTGAGAGCGAGACCCGCCTCGCCCGCATCGTCGGGCGCGACCATGGCGAGGGCAGTGCGGGCGAGTGGCGGGCGCTGGCCGAGCATTTCGCGGAAGGACAGTTGCGTGCGTTGCACGATGCGGCAGCCCTCCTCCTGTCGCGCGCGGACATGCCCGGCGACGCGCCCCTCGTGGTCTGCGGCGCCGGTCGTTTCCTGGCCGACCGCCTGGCCGGGCGCCTCGGCCGCGACGCCGTGGCGCTGACCGATCTCATCTCGGCGCATCTGCCCAGTGACGGCACCGAATGGGCCTCGACCTGCGGCCCCGCGGTCGCGGTGGCGCTGCTCGGAAGCGGGTCACTGGCCCGGACCTTGCCCTGATCCGATCGGAGACCAGCATGAGCCTCACGCAAAAACTCGCCCGCGTCCTTGCCTCCCGATCAGGCGAGACCATCGAACTCGCCTTCGCCACGGAGGCCGGCCAGACGCTCAAGCTCCTGGCGACCCCGGACCAGATCGACAGGCTGATCGACGAGTTGGAGGACATCCTGAACTCGCCGGCCGAAGCGGAGACGGACGGGCCGCCGGAAGCGGCGTGACGGCCGCCTCGCCCTCGCTGCGCCGACGGACGGGTCGTCACAGCTCTCTCCCCGCAAGCGGAGCGAGAGGAAGTGCGGCATCGGAGCGATCGGCAGGCAAGAAGGTGCGCTAGCGTACGAAATCCCCGAACGCCCTCGGCCCATCGGCGACCTTGATCTCCCGCATCACGGTCATCGCGCCGGCATCGATCACGCTCACCGTGTTCGAGCCCCAGTTCGCCACATAGACCTGACGGCCATCGGGCGAGGCCGCGATGCCCTCGGGATGGTCACCGACGTCGATGGTCTTGAGGGGCGCCAGGGTGGCGACGTCGAACACTGTTACGGTGTTCCCGTACTGGTCGGTGACGAAGCCGCGCCCACCCGCCAGCGCCACGACGTAGGGGCGTTCGCCCGTCTTGACCCGAGCGGTCTCGCGTCCGGCGGCGACGTCGATCACCGAGACGTCGTTGCCGGTGACGTTGGCGGTGTAGGCATAACTCCCGTTCGCATCGAGGGTGAGGCCGAACGGGTGATGGCCGACCTTCATGCGGGCGGTCTCGCGGCGCGTACCGAGGTCGACGAGAGAGACCGAATCGTCCTCGCGGTTGGCCACCAGCATCCGTGTGCCGTCGGGGATGACGGCGATGCCGGACGGCGAGGCACCGACCGCGATCTCGCCGTCGAGGATCAGGGCGCCGTCCCTGGGCACGAGGACGAACACGCGGGCAGCGTACCAATCGGCGACGTAGACCGCACCGGAGACCGGGTTGACGCCGATGCCGAGCGGACCGCCGGGGAGGGGGACGAGGCCCGTCACCCGGCGCGCGGAAAGATCGATCACCGCGACGCCCGGCCCGTCCGGCCGGGTGACGTAGGCGGTGTTCCTGTCGGGCGAAAGCGCGACGCCTGCGGGCGAGCCCGGTACCGGGATCGAGGCGACGACGCGGCCTTGGTCGAGGTCCACCACCTCGACGGCGTTGGCTCCCTGGACGGTCACGACGGCCTCCGCCGCCGGGGCGGCGGGGGCCAAAACGATCAATGCGATCAGCGCGACGAGGGCAGCAGGGGCTGCCCGCCCGTGCCTCACGAGCCCTTCTCGACCTTCGCCTTCAGGTTCTCGAGGCCGGCCTTGTAGAGACCCAGCACTGCCTTCTTGGAGGCCTCGTCGTTGAGGTCTGCCGGCGGATCGTTGTTCATGTAGCCGCGGTAGAAAGCGCCGCGCCAGGTGACCTTGGTCTTGGCGCCGTCACCCTCGACCTCGATCGTCGAGGAATAGTCGTTCACCGGCAGCGTCTTCACGTCGACCTTGGTGATCCGGTACGCCAAGGTCTTCTTGTCGGGGTCGTGCTTGACGAGCGCCTCTTCGACCGTGGGACCGCCCTTGAGCGTCAGCACGCGGGTGGCCTTCGGCTCGTTGCCGCCGTTGCCCTCGGTCTTCTCGACCACGGGAATCCAGCCCGCATCCTGGAAGTTGCCCACCGCAGCCCAGACCTTGTCGGCGGGCGCATTGATCTCGATCGATTCCGAAACCTTCTGGCGGGTCGGGCCGTGGGCCTGCGCCGTGAAGGACAGGGCGGCGAGCGCCGCCGCGGCGGCCAGCGTCATGACTCTCATGAGTTCTCCTCAGGGCCGCGCATCAGGGCGTGGCATCGGGGTTTGCAAGGACGCGGTCCGTCCGCCCAAGGGCAGCGGCGACCTTGTCCTCGATCCAGTCCCAGGCCTCGCGCTCGGCAGGCCCGGCCGTCTTGGATATCGCGATGGCGTGGTAGCGCATCTCGGTCAGAATCTTCTCGGAGTCCAGCATGTGCAGGCGCGTCGATAGGATCGCCGCCTCCAGCACCGCCGCCTGCGCCCGGTTGTAGCCGATGAATGGGGTATGGCAGGCTGAGTGGACCTTCCGCCCACGGTAGCGCGGGCGGGTCTCGTCCTCCTCCACGGCGATCACCTCGAACTCGGCATGGCCGAAGCTCTCAGCCAGCCGGACGCCGGGGATCACGTCACAGGGCACGGTCCGCCAGTCACGCCGGCCGGTGACTGCGCCGGCGATCACGCGTACGTCGCGGGGGCTCGATGCTGCGAAGAACGGACTGGCGTCGAGGTTGAGGATCGTCGGCGAGGGCCGGAACGGTGCGAGGATCCAGTCCTTCCCGTCCTCGATCAGACCGAACGGTACGAGGTGGACGCCGCCCTCGGCCGAGCGCGTGGTCACGACGGTCTCGAGGATCAGAGGCACCGGCTCAGGTCTCCCCGGCCGGCACGAGCTTGCCGCAGACGATGCGCGCGGGCTCGACCGCCGCAGCATCCGTACCTGCTGTGGGATTGGCCTTGCGGGTCGGGCCTTCGGCCTTGAAGGCGGTGCTGTCCTCGGCGACGGCGTCGGCGGCCACACCCCAGCGCAGGGGCTCGTCCTGCACGTAGCGCTTGCCGAGTCGCCAGGCGGTCTCGGCCTTGGTGAGTTCGCCGCCGAGATAGAAGGCGTGGCCGCCATCCTGCGCCACGTCGAGATGAGGGAAGAACGCCATCGCGTCGGTGCCGACCTCGTGAATCGCGCGGTTGTAGACGTGGACGCCGTCCTCGGCCACCGCGATGCGGTAGTTGGGGTCGCGGATCTCGGCCGCCTGCGCGGCGATCTCGTCCGGGGTCTGCACGAAAGGGCGCTTGTCGTGAAGTGCCAGAAGCTCCCGGCCGTAGCCCTTGGGCAGGGCGGCGTCGCCCTTGGCGGCGAACATGACCCGGCGGGCGGCGTCGTGCTCCTCCACCGTGCGGCGGGTGTGGTTCGAAACCTGGACGATGAGCACGTTGCGGATCGACAACTCCGAGCACATCCCGACGAGGAGCGCGGTGACGCCGAGGCTGTCGGCCTCGGTGAGCTCGGTGAGGTTGCCGGTGCCCATCATCATCTCGATGCCGGGCCAACGGCGGCGCGTCTCGTGATAGCGGGCGATCGACGCGACGAAGCCGAAATGGATCGGCTCCAGGATCGGGTCGGCCATGTAAGGCTTGCCCGCCTTCTCCATCCGTTCGATCGCCCGGTCGAGGGAAGGCAGGTCGTCGGGACGCATCGGCACCAGCACCGGGACCGCGTCGGTCTCGAAGGCGAGGTCGAGGGTCTCCTCGTTGAGGCTGAGCAGGAAGTCGGCCCCGGCCCTGGCGCCACGGGTCAGCTCGTCGAGGGAAAACGAATCGACGCTGACCCTGAGTCCGGCGCCCTTGAGCAGGCGCACGCTCTCCTCGAGATGGGGGAAATCCGTATCGGGCAACCCACCGAGATCGATCACGTCGGCGCCGCGGCGAGCCAGATCGAGGCCCTTGGCCAGGATCTCGTCGGGCGTCATCGTCGACGAATCGACGATCTCGGAGAAGATCCGCAAGTCGTGGCGCGACAGGTCGAGGGTGCGCCCGGCGAGGCCCAGATAGGCCGGCAGGTCCACGACCTCGTCGGGGCCGCGCTCCACGGGCAGGCCGAAATGCTGGCTCAGCGCCTCCGGGCTGGCGCGACAGCGGCCGGGCAGGACGATGCGGGTGGCGCCCTCGGGCATCGTGACCCGGCGGCGGATGATGTCCTCGGTCATCAGGGCGGCGACCTTCACCCCGGCATCCGCGATGCTCCAGGCGAAGCGCTCCGGCGGCAGGGTGGCGGCGACTTTCTCGAGACGCGCCTTCGCCATCTTGCCGGTGATGAAGACGAGGTGTTCGGGCGCGCTCATGCGGCCCGCCGCGAGGTGGCGAGAGCGGGACCGCGGATCTCGATCCGGCCGGCGAAGTCGCGGGCGAAGGCCGGGAAGGCGGCGTCGACGAGGCCCCGGGCCGAAAGGTCGTCGAGGGTGGTCCCCGGCGGTCGGTCGGCGGATTTCACCAGGATGCAGGCCTCGGCCCCTACCGCTTGCGCGAGCCAGACGGCGAGGCTGTCGGAGGTGACGTCCCAGGATTCCGCGATATCGGGATGGCCGGCGCGAAGCATCACAGGGTCCCAGACCGGCGTGCAGCCTTCGCTGAGCAAGCGACGGCACTCATCCAGCGTGCGGGCGATCACGAGCCGGGGTTCAAGGGTCGCGAAACGCGCCGCCATGCGGCCCATCGCGTCGAGGGCGAGGCGGTGAGCCTCGGCGTCACCGAAACCCTCGACGGCCTGCGCCGTTCGCACCGCATCGGCGAAGGGACCGCCGCCCGGAACGACGATGCAGGTGCCTTCGATCCCGTAAGCGAGTCCGCCGAGGACGGATCTCACTCGATCGGGGTCGGCGAGAAGGCTGCCGCCGACCTTGACCACGGTCAGGGGAGGGCGGGTCTCAGGCGGCATCGCGGCGGCCCGCTGCGCGCAAGGTTCGGGCGGCCTCGGCGACCCGCTTCGGGTCGAGAGCGGCCCTTCGGTCGCCGCCTAGGCAGAGCCCGCCGCGAAACCCGAGATAACCGGCGCCGAGGCCGGCCAGGGCAGGGATGTCGGCAAGACACAGGGAGCCGGCAAGGCCGGAGATCAGGCCCTGCGCCCGGCAAGCGGTGGTGAAGGCGGCGAGGTCGTCGGGGGTGATCCAGTCGGTGAGGCGGCGCCCGTTCTTAGCCCCGGTATCGATCATAGCGCCGACGAAGCCGGCCTCCGCCAGGCGGGGCAGGGCGGGCAGATCGACCCCATCCTCGGCGAACAGGACGGCGATGAGTCTGCCAGGTGCTTCTCCCGCCGCCGCTACGAGGGCCGCCGGGTCGGCGCGCAGCGCAGGCGGCAGCGCCACCTTCACGTAATCGACTCCCGTCGCGGCCATGGCAGCGACGCGCGCCGCGAGGTCTCGTGCATCCTTCGGCTCGCCGGCCACGGCGCTGGTGGCCTTCCGGCCGGCGACCTGCGCCACCATCGCTCGGACGAGCCCAACGTCGAGAGCGCCGAGGGCGCCGAGGGCAGGGTCCTTGGCGTCGACGAGGTCGGCTTCGGACAGGCAGGCGCTTTCCGCTTCCAATACGTTGCGCACGCTCACGAGAAAGCGGGGGGCAGTTTGGATAGGATAAGGGGTTTCAAGCCGGCTCATGGTGGAACGTGAATGCTCATACGAGATGCGATTGATCAATGTGGTTGGTTCAACCTGAACGCACGCCCCTCCCCCTTGTGAGGAGGGGGTTAGGGGTTGGCCGGGTGACCATCAGTCGAGGCCAGCGGAACCTCCCCACTCCTCCCCGCAAGGGGGAGGAGAGGCGCTACACCGAACGAGCCGAGAATATCACATCCCCGCCGTCCCCACCCTTACGACCGGTTCGGCAGCGGCTCGGCCAGGAGGCGGTTCTTGACGACCCAGCGCATGGCGTGGGCCCAGGTTTCGTCGGTATCGGCGCGGATTACGGCTTGCCCGGCGCGGATCACCTTGCCGGTGGCGGCGTCAGAGATCGCGACGTTGAGGTTGAAGATCTGGTTGGAGCCCTTGTCGACGTAGCCCGTGACGGCGAGGTCCGCGCCGAGGGCCTTGGCAATCGAGGCCGCGCAACCCTCGCACTTGAACAGGGGAGCCTGCTTGACGATCTCGGCCGCCTGCGGTGCGGTCTCGACGGGCTCAACGCTGGCGGAGAGGGCCTTGCGCAGCTCGTCGGTGACGAGTCCGAGGCGGCGGACCTCGTCCGGCCGGGCCTTGCGGCCGCCGACGACGCCCGGATCGTTGAGCTCGATGCCGAAGATCGCCGCCTTCTCGGGCGCGGCCAGGGCGGCCCCGGGCAGCATCAGCGCCAAGCCGAACAGGGGGGCGAGGAGGGTGGGGCTGGGGGTCATGGCGTCTCCTGCTTCTCTGTTTCTTGCCTGTCGTTTCTTGCCTGTCGCGCCTTGCCTATCATCGGCGGCCGATCACGGACAGGTGGCTCCTGCGGGGCTCGCTGCAACGGAGGCAGCAAGCCGGGCATCGCCGGGGTCCCGGCGATAGGAACGCGGCGATCGAGTCTTAGCATTCGCTTATGCATCCGCCGTTGAGCGCGCGCGCACAATGTTGTTAGCGTGCCGCCCGCATGATCGCCCCATCCCGATCCTTTCTCGCTCTTCTCCTCGCCGCCGTCGCACCGGGGCTCGTCCCGGCCCCGGTCACGGGCCAGGAAACCACGGCACAGAGCGCGACGCCCGCGCCACCGGCGAAGCCGGGCGATACCCAGATCGGCCTGATCTACCGGCCCCAGCCCGCGCCGGCCTCCTACGACGCCGAAGCGGTGCCCGAGGACGAGGGCGTGGCCGGCGGGCGCATGGCGATCCGCGACAACAACACGACGGGTCGCTTCACCGGCCAGACCTACGCCCTCGACGAGATCGCCCTCACGACCCAGCAAGGTGTCGATGCGGCCGTTGCGTCGGCCAAGGATCTCGCGGGCCGCGGAATAAAATACCTGGTCCTGGCCCTGCCCGCGGCCGAGGTCCTGGCGGTGGCCGATGCCCTGAAGGCACAGGGGGTCACGGTCTTCAACACCGCCGCCCCCGACGACAGCCTGCGCGGGGCGGAATGCCGTGCCAACGTGTTCCACGTGATCCCGAGCCGGGCGATGCAGACCGACGCCCTGGCGCAGTTCTTCACGCTGATGCGCTGGCGCAAGATGTTCCTCATCGTCGGGCCCAACGACGCCGACCGGCTCTATGCCGATGCCTTCCGCAACTCGGCCAAGAAGTTCTCGCTCAAGCTCAACGCCGAGAAGCCTTGGACCTTCGGCCCCTTGGCGCGGGCGCGCGGCGACACGCCGACCCGCTCCGAGGCGATGGTGTTCACCCGCGGGGTCGACTACGACTTCGCCATCGTGGCCGACGAGGCCAACGACTGGGGCGACTACGTCCCGTTCCGGACCGTCGACCCGCGTCCGGTGGCGGGCACGCAGGGGCTGATCGCCACGACCTGGCACCCGACTCTGGAGACCTGGGGCGCCGCCCAAGCGCAGAACCGGTTCCGGCGAATGGCGGGCCGGTTGATGCGGCCCCTCGACTACCAGGTCTGGGCGGCGATCCGCACGGTGGGAGAAGCGGCCACGCAGAAGAAGACCGCGGACCCGGTGGTGCTGGTGCCCTACTTCAGCGATCCCACCTTCGGCCTGCCGGCCTACAAGGGCGTGTCGCTGAGCTATCGCCCCTGGGACCACCAGTTGCGCCAGCCGATCGTGGTGGCGCAGGCCAAGGCGATGGTGACGGTGGCGCCCGAGCAGGGCTTCATCCACCAGCGCACGCCTCTCGACACGCTGGGGGTCGACCTGCCGGAGACGGCCTGCAAGCTGCGATGATCCCGATCATCTCGGCGCCGCGGCCGACGCGCGATGCACTGCGGCGTTGCGGATCGGGTGCCTGCCACGATCGGGGCCTGTCTCCGCAACGGAACTGCCCTACAACCAACATCGACAAGAACAGGCGCGCCCAAGCGTGCCCTCGCCAAGGGAGAAACGGATGAGCCGCTTGAGAGCCGGCATCGGGCTCGCCGCCCTCGCCGGGCTGACGCTCGGATCGTCGGGGCAGGCCGAGGCCTACACGGTCTACGTCACCAACGAGAAGGGCAACACCGTCAGCGTCATCGACACGGCGACGCTCACCGTCACCGGGACCTGGAAGGTTGGCCGCCGTCCCCGGGGCGTCACGGCGAGCAAGGACGGCAAGGAGCTCTACGTCTGCGCCAGCGACGACGACCGCATCGACGTCCTCGACACCGCCACGGGCAAGACCCTGCGCTCGCTGCGCTCGGGCCCCGATCCGGAGCAGTTCATCCTCGGACCGGACGGCAACCCGCTCTACGTCGCCAACGAGGACGACAGCCAGGTCACGATCATCGACATCGAGAAGAACAAGGTGCTGGCGGAGATCCCCGTGGGCGTCGAGCCGGAGGGCATGGGCCTGTCGCCGGACGGCAAGATCCTGGTCAACACGTCCGAGACTACCAACATGGCCCATTTCATCGACACGACCACGCATCAGATCATCGACAACGTGCTCGTCGACGCCCGGCCGCGCTTCGCCGAGTTCACCGCGGACGGCAAGTTCCTCTGGGTGTCGGCGGAGGTCGGCGGCACCATCAGCATCATCGATGTCGCGACCCGGCGGGTGGTGAAGAAGATCAGCTTCAAGATCCCGAGCGTCACCGACGAGGCGATCCAGCCCGTGGGCGTGCGCATCACCCGGGACGGCGCGAAGGCCTTCGTGGCACTCGGTCCCGCCAACCGCATCGCGGTGATCAACGCAAAGACCTACGAGGTCGAGAAGTACCTGCCCGTCGGCCAGCGGGTCTGGCAGCTCGCCTTCACGCCGGACCAGAAGCTCCTGTTCTCCACGAACGGCTCCTCGAACGACGTCTCGGTGGTGGACGTGGAGGCCGGTAAGGTGGTCAAGAGCATTCCGGTAGGGCTGCTTCCCTGGGGGGTGGCGAGTTCGCCGAACTGATTTTCTCCATGAAGAACGAACCTCGTCATTCCGGGGCGCCTTAGGCGAGCCCGGAACCCAGACGCACGGACGGCGCCGGGATGACCGCGACCTGCGGATCTGGGTTCCGGGCTCTGCTACGCAGCCCCGGAATGACGAAGGGGATTAGAGATAACCACCCGACACCAATCGCGACCGCCACAAGGCGGCGCATGGGAGGATGACACGATCATGCGACCGATACGGATGGCCTCGCTCGGCCTCGCAGCCCTGCTGGCTGCAGCGCCGGCCTATGCCCTCGACCTCACCAAGAAGCGCCAGAATCTCCCCGACGTCGTGCTCGGCAACGATGAGGGCAACGACTTCGTCGTCGAGAACAAGGACATTGAGCTCGAAGCGGGGCGTGCCTACCGCCTGCGCATCGTCGCCAAGGGCCGGCAGGAGTACAAGTTCTACGCGCCCGAGTTCTTCCGCTACGTCTGGCTCAACCAGATCGTGATCCAGCACCTGGAGATCCACGGCGGCGGGCCGCCGGATCATTTCGAGTTCGACGAGCCTGGCGAGATCGCCGTCGAGTTCGTGGCGATCAAGCCCGGCGAATATCCTTGGACGGTCCGCGGCCTCGAGGCCAAGGGCATGGCCGGCAAGTTCATCGTCAAGTAGCCCGGAGTCCCTGCATGCGTCTCATCCGCTACGCCATCGTGGTCCTCGCCATCTCGGCAATCCCCGCTCTCGCCGACGAGAAGGCCGATTGCGCGGACGGCATCGCCATGATCGAGACGGCGCTCGCCGCCAAACCGTCCGAGACAGCCCTGCCCAAGCTCAAGAAAGCCCTGAAGGCGGCCAAGCGCGAGCAGGGCGAGGGCGAGTTCGACGAGTGCCTCGATGCGGTCGGCGACGCGAAGCGGGCCATGGGCAAGTGAGCGAGACGCCCGCCCTCGAGATCGCGCAGGTCAGCCACCGCTTCGGCAGCCGGGCGGCGCTCTCCGACGTCTCGCTCAACGTAGGGCGAGGCCGGTTCGTGGCACTGCTCGGACCCAACGGAGCGGGCAAGACCACCCTGTTCTCGGTGATCACCCGCCTTTACGCCAATCAGGACGGCCGGGTCGCGATCTTCGGCCACGGGCTCGACCGCGAGCCCTCCCGGGCGCTCGCCCGCATGGGCGTGGTGTTCCAGGCCCGCACCCTCGACACCGATCTCACCGTCGAGCAGAACCTCCTCTACCACGCCAGCCTGCACGGGATCGCCCGCCGGGCGGCCAAGGCCCGGATCGCCGTGCTCCTCGATCGGGTCGGGCTCAGCGACCGGCGGGCCGACAAGATCCGGACCCTGTCGGGGGGCCAGTCGCGCCGCATCGAGATCGCCCGCTCCCTGATCCACGAGCCGCGCCTGCTGCTGCTGGACGAGCCCACAGTCGGCCTCGACCTCGAGTCGCGCGCCGACATCGTCGCCATCGTCCGATCGCTGGTGCGCGAGGAGGGGCTGTCGGTCCTCTGGGCGACGCATATCTTCGAGGAGATCGATGGCAACGACGACGCCGTCGTGCTGCACAAGGGCCGCATCGTGGCCCGCGGCACCGCCGGCGGCATCGCCGAGGCCGGCGAGACCCTGGAGGCGGCGTTCCGGCGCCTCGTGGCAGACCAGCCGAAGCAGGCCGCATGACGACACCGCTATGACGACACCGATCCTCACCCCGGCGGCACACCCGATCACGGCCGACGATGCTGCCGCACCGGTTCCCCATCTCGGCCGCCTCGACGCGGTCGGCTACCTCATCTGCCTCTCCGGCATCGTGCGCCGGGAGCTGCTGCGCTTCTTCAATCAGAAGGAGCGGTTCTTCTCGGCACTGGTGCGGCCGCTGGTGTGGCTGTTCATCTTCGCGGCGGGGTTCCGCAATACGCTCGGCGTCTCGATCGAGCCGCCCTACCAGACTTATGTGCTCTACGAGGTCTACGTGGTGCCCGGCCTCGCCGTGATGATCCAGCTCTTCAACGGCATGCAGAGCTCGCTCTCGATGGTCTACGACCGCGAGGTCGGCTCGATGAAGGTGCTGCTCACCAGCCCCTATCCGCGATGGACCCTGTTGCTCGCCAAGCTCGTAGCCGGCGTCGTCGTCTCGGTGGTGCAGGCCTACGCGTTCCTGGCCATCGCTTGGTTCTGGGAACTCGACATCCCGGCTGTCGGCTACCTTGCGGCGCTGCCGGCCTTCATCGCCGCCGGGCTGATGCTCGGCTCGATCGGGCTGCTCCTGTCCTCCATGGTCAAGCAGCTCGAGAACTTCGCCAGCGTGATGAACTTCGTGATTTTCCCGATGTTCTTCGCCTCGTCGGCGCTCTATCCGCTCTGGCGCATCCGGGAATCCTCCGAGACCCTCTACGCCATCTGCATGGCCAACCCCTTCACCCACGCCGTTCAGCTCGTCCGCTTCGCACTCTACGGCCAGTTCGAGCCGGTGGCCTGCGCCGTGGTGGTCGGCACCGCAATCGTCGTCTTCACCCTCGCCGTCATCGCCTACGATCCCGGCCGCGGCATCATGGCCCGGCGCGGGGGTCCCGCCGGAGAAGCCTCATGACCCGTCTCGCCCCGACCGTCGCCGCCTTGGGACTCGCCGCCCTCCTCGCGGCGCCCGCCCATGCCCAGCCCAAGGCCGATCCCGACTGGCCCTGCGTCCAGCGCAAGGTCACGACGCTGAGCCCCGGTTCGGTCTGGACCGGACCGGACCTCGCCGAGGCCGGCTCCTGGGGCGACGATTACGAAGCGGCTTCGCTGGCCCAGAAGATCGCCTCGCGCCGCACCGAGCTCGCTGAGGTCGACCCGCTCCTCGACGAGTTCGTCGCCAAGGCCGGCGACGAGAAGGCCAAGCGCCTCACCCGGGTCTTCGCCGGCGTGTTCGAGGTCATCAACGGCGAGCGCGCCCGCGTCATGGGCGGCATCACCCGCTACGCCCAAGGCCAGCGCCGCATGGCCGAGCGCATCCGCGACGAGGCCGAGAAGATCAGCGCGACGAAGGACGGCCCGAGCGCCGCCGACGCCCGCGAGATTCCCAAGGAAGCCTCGGACCTCGAGAACCAGTTCGCCTGGGACCGGCGCATCTTCTCCGAGCGCAGCCAGTCGCTGACCTATGTCTGCGAGGTGCCGACCCTGCTCGAACAGCGGCTCGGCGAGATCGCGCGCAAGATTCAGGCGCGACTCTGATACCCGTAGGGGTAGCAGCATGGATCGGGTCGGAAGCGCATTGCCGATTCCTCCCGATGCCATTGCCAAAGCATCCTTAAACCATTGAAATAACTGAATAACATGTTGCTGAGGCGCAACGTGGCCCGACGAAAGCGAGCCGAACGTTTCGCGATCCTCGAAATGTGGCGAAACCCGGTTGTCGCCCGCCCCCGATCGCCGCATGGCTTGTGTCGCAAGCTCCCGAAACAGGGGGACACAAGATGATCGAGGGTCTGGGGATGATGAAGCGGACGCTGCGAGGCAGCCTCCTCCTCTCGGCAGCGTTGCTGCCGTGTGTGAGCCATGCACAGCGAACGGCCGCGGGGACCCAGGCGGTAACACTGTCCGAACTTGACGTCGTGGCGACGACCCCGGTGAGCGCGACGGGCGGCGGTGGCGGCACCCCGCTCTACAAGATCCCGAACACCGTCGAGACGGTGACGGCGCGCGACTTCGAGCAGGACCGCGCGACCCTCGACCCGACCTTCACCCTGGCGCGCAAGACGCCGGGCGTGAACCTCTCGGACGGACAGGGCAACAGCTTCCGCCAGACCCTGACCTATCGCGGTTTCGACGCCTCGCCGCTGCAGGGTGCCCCCCAGGGCCTTGCCGTCTACCAGAACGGCACCCGCATCAACGAGGCCTTCGGCGACGTCGTGAACTGGGACCTGATCCCCACGGTCGCGATCAACCGCATCGACATCGTCACCGGCAACCCGATCTTCGGCCTCAACGCCCTCGGCGGCGCGGTCAATATCGAGATGAAGAACGGCTTCACCTGGCAGGGCACCGAGGTGTCCGTGCTGGGCGGCTCGGACGGGCGCGTACTCGGCACCCTGCAGCACGGCCAGACCATCGGGCCGTGGAGCTTCTACTTCGCGGGCGAGGGCCTGCGCGACCAGGGCTGGCGCCGCAAGTCGCCCTCTGAGATCGGCCGCGTCTACGCCGATCTCGGATACCGATCCCTCGATTCCGAGTTCCATCTCATCGCGACCGGCGCCAAGACCTTCTTCGGCGCGGCCGCCGCCGCGCCTGTCGACTTCACCCACGTCAACGAACGCGCGATCTTCACCTCGCCGCAGACCATCGACACCCAGATGGGCCAGATCCAGGTCACCGGGAAGGTCAACGTCTCGCCGAGCTGGGACCTTCAGGGCAACGCCTATGTCCGGCGCTTCAGCCAGTTCGTCATCGACGGCAACGACGGTAACTTCGAGAATTGCAGCACGCGGTCGAACTTTCGCGGCTCGCTCTGCTTCGAGGATGACGGGTTCGAGCAGGCCCCCGGCCAGACGGCCGCCCAGTTCCGCAACCAGTTCCTGATCCAGGGGAACGGCGCCCAGCGCATCCCGTTCACCGCGGGAATCCCCTACGGCACGCTCGACAGCATCCGCACAGAGGCGACGAGCTACGGCGGCACGCTGCAGGCAACGAACAAGGACCGGGTCTTCGGCTTCGGCAACACCTTCATTGTCGGCGGCAGCATCGACGCGGCGACCTACAGCTACAAGTCGTCGAGCACGCTCGGAGTCATCAACCCCGACCTCACCGTCACCACCGATCCGAACAACCCCTATTACGGCACCATCCCGGGGCTCGGCACCACCGGCATCCGCACGGCGGCGGCCCTCGGAATCGCGCCGAGCCAGGTCACCGGCACGAACACCTATATGGGCCTCTACGCCCTCGACACCTTCGATGTGACCGACGCCCTGTCCCTCACGGCCGGCGCGCGCCTGAACTTCGCCCGCATCTCGACGCAGGACCAGACCGGCTTCTCGCCCGACGTCACGGGCACCCACTACTTCACCCGGATCAACCCGGTCGCCGGCCTCACCTATCGGTTCTCGCCGGGCCTGAACCTCTACGGCGGCTACTCGGAATCCAACCGCGCGCCGACGCCCCTCGAGCTCGCCTGCGCCAATCCCGACAGGCCCTGCCTGCTGCCGAACTCGCTGGTCGCCGACCCGCCGCTCGAGCAGGTCGTGGCCCGCACCTACGAGGTCGGCTTCCGCGGCGCGATCCCGAACTTCTACGATTTCGGCGGGCTCTTCAACTACAAGCTCGGCGCCTTCCGCACCGACCTGACCAACGACATCCTTCAGGTCGCGGTCCCCGGCAACGCCGCGCGCGGGTACTTCGTCAACGTGCCGGCGACCCAGCGCCAGGGCATCGAGGTTTCGGGCGAGTACGTCTCCGAGCGCCTCAATCTCTATGCGAACTACGCACTGATCGACGCGACCTTCCAATTCAACGGCGACCTGTCATCGCCCAACAATCCGCTCTCGGATGACGGGCTGATCACCGTGCGCCGGGGCAGCAAGGTGCCGCTGATCCCCGACCACCAGATCAAGGTCGGCTTCGACTATGCGATCACCCCACTGTGGCGCTTCGGCGCGAACCTCCAGGCCTTCTCGTCGTCCTATTACCGCGGCGACGAGTCGAACCTGAACCCGAAGCTGCCGGCCTATTACACCGTCAACCTCAACACGACCTACCAGGTGACGCCGAACCTGCAGGTGTTCGGTCTCGTGACGAACCTGCTCAACAACCGCTACGCCAACTTCGGCACCTTCGCCGAGCGCGGCAACGTCGCCGGCAACTTCACCATCAACGATCCGCGCACGACGACGCTGGCGCAGCCGCTCTCGATCTACGGCGGCATCCGGTACGCACTCGGCGCCGCGCCGGCGCCGATGCCGGAGCCGATCATCCGCAAGTACTGAGGCCGAAGGGCGGGGCGACACGATCGCCCTTTGCCGAATGGGAAAGGCACGGCCCCAGCGGCCGTGCCGTTCTCGTTCGTGGTGCCTGAACTAAGCGATGCCTGCGGATAAGCCGGCCATTTTTGCGCCGCAACATCCCGTCATGGTTGCGCATCATTCCCCTGGCCGTTGATTTGCACTATCTCGCAGTTGCGCATCCCGAAAACCATCGCCACGGGATGGCGACGTTCCGGGCCGGCCAGACGACGGCGGGCACGGATCGCGATGGATCAGTGCCGGCGGACCGCGCGTCCCCGGCCAACGACCTTGGAGATCCGATCATGTCCTCCCAACTCAAGTCATCGCTGACCGGCGCCCTCGCGCTCGCCGTCCTCCTCTCCGGCATGCCCGCAGGCGCGGCCCTGGCCGCCCCCTCGGCCAAGAAGGCCGTCGAGATGCTCGATCCCGACAAGGACGGCACGGTCGACCTCAAGGAGGCACAGGACGCGGCGAGCGCGGCCTTCGACGCCCTCGACCCGGACAAGGACGGCACCCTGGACAAGAAGGAGCTCAAAGGCCGCCTCTCGGCCAAGGAGCTCAAGATGGCCGATCCCGACAGCGACGGCACCCTCGACAAGAAGGAATACCTCGGCGTCGTCGAGATGCGCTTCAAGAAGGCCGATCCGGACAACGATGGGACGCTCGATGCCAAGGAGCTGGGCAAGCCCGCCGGCAAGGCCCTGCTGCGCCTGATGCGCTGACCCCGGGGCGGCCGGGTGCCGCCTCGTCCAAGAGGCTCGATCATGTCGCAGCAACGCCGGACTCTCGTCCGGCGTTGTCCGTTTCGACATCCACGATCGGGAGTTTGCAGATGCGCGTCACCCTCGGCCTCGCCGCCGGAATCCTCACCCTCGCCGGCGCTGGTCCGGTCCTGGCATCCTCCTGCTCGGAGCAGATCGCCACGATCGAGCGGCGCCTCGACAGCGCCGGCGCCGCGGCGGTCACCGGCACGGTTCCGCCGGGCGGCCCGACCCCATCGCCGTCGGGGAAAGCCCTCGATGCGCCTGCGGCCGGCAAGCCCACCGACCCCGCCGCACGCCCCAGCGCGTCGGGCATCGACGAGGCCCGCGACCTGATCCGGCGCGCGAAGACCCAGGATGCGGCGGGCGACGTCAAGGGCTGCGAGACGACCATGACTCAGGCCAAGGAGAAGGCCGGCGCATTGCCGTAGCGAATTCTTCCCGGAGCGCCGCGCGCCTCAATAGGCGTTCTGCGTTCTGAAGAGCGAGAGCGGCGTGGCGAGCAGGATCTTGATGTCGAACAGGACCGACCAGTTCTCGATGTAATAGAGGTCGTGCTCGACCCGGCGCTGGATCTTGTCGTCCGTATCGGTCTCGCCGCGCCAGCCCTTCACCTGCGCCCAGCCGGTGATGCCGGGCTTGACCCTGTGGCGCGCGAAGTAGCCGTCCACGACCTGGTCGTAGAGGGTGTTGGCGGCCCGCGCGTTGATCGCGTGCGGGCGCGGGCCGACAAGGGAAAGCTCGCCCTTGAGCACGTTGAAGAGCTGGGGCAATTCGTCCAGGGACGACTTGCGGATGATACGGCCGACGCGGGTCACGCGCGGATCGCCGCGGGTAACGAGCTGCGCCGCCGCATAATCGCACTGGTCGATATACATCGACCGGAATTTCAGGACCTCGACGATCTCGTTGTTGAAGCCGTGGCGCTTCTGCCGGAACAGGATCGGGCCCGGCGAGGTGAGGCGGACGGCGAGCGCGACGGTGATCAGCACGGGCGCCAGCGCGACGATCATCAGGGCCGCCACGACGCGGTCGAAGATGCCCTTCACGACGATGTCCCAGTCGGCGATCGGCTTGTCGAACACGTCGAGGACGGGCACCTCGCCGATATACGAATAGGCACGCGGTCGCAGCTTGAGACGCGTCGCCTGCGCCGAGAGGCGGATGTCGATGGGCAGGACCCAGAGCTTGGTCAGCATCTGCATCAGCCGGTCCTCGGCCGCGATCGGCAGGGTGAAGACCACGAGGTCGAGGCGGGTCGACCGGGCATAGGCGACGAGGTCGTTCACCGTTCCGAGCTTGGGGTAGCCGGCGATCACCGTGGCGGCCCGGTCGTCGGCCCGGTCGTCGAAGAAGCCCACCACCCGGATGCCCGCATCCGCCTGTCCTTCGAGTGCCCGGATCAAATCCTCGGCCAGCGGACCGCCGCCGACGATGGCGGTGCGCCGATCGAGGCGGCCCTGGCGCATTTGCGCGGCGACGAACCGCGACAGCAGGAACCGGCCGGCGAGGAGGGTGGCGAGGCCGGTCCCGTAATAGGAGGCGAGCCAGACGCGGGAATACTGGCCGGCGACCTTGGCGAAGACAAGGATGGCGGCCACCGCCAGGAAGGCCATGGACCAGGCGCCGAGCAATCTCGGTGCGGTCTTGAGAAGGTCGCGCAACGCCGCGACGCGATAGCCGCCGCTGGCCTGGATCAGGGCCACGGTGACGATCGCGGTCCCCAGGATAGCCGTCAGATAGTACGGGCCGAACGAGGCTATCCCGACCGGCTGGATCCCGTAGAGGGCGACGCCGAGGCCTGTCACGAGACCGAACTCGACGAGGCGAAGGGTTCCGGCGAGGACCACCGGCGAGACCGGCGCGGCGGGCATGGACCGGCTCGCCTCGGCAGGCGGCGCTGCCGACCCGGCTTCGAGACCCTCCGCGCTGGCTCCGGGCGCACCGGCTACCCTGAGAAGGTCGCGGACGTCGAAGGCGCTCATGACGGATCATCCTGGCAAGCGCGGTTCTCGTCGCGCCCCGCCCGATCCTGTCAGGCAGGGCTCACGGAAGGCTTAACGGAACCGCATCGGAACCGCTCGAATCGCGGGCGGATTCGCGAGCGAAGATTGCCGCACTCCGGTCCGGATCGGCCTTGGCAGCCGCCGCCGCCGCATAGCTCGCCAGGACGTCGGCTCCCATCCGCTGCATGGAGAACCGGGTCTGGACGCTCGCTCCGAGCCGGGCGACCCGATCGCGGCGGGCCTCCGGAGCCTCGTCTAGGACGCGGGCGATGGCACCTGCCAGCGCCCGCGCGTCGCGGGCCGGCACGAGCTCGTGAGCGGCCGCACCGAAGATCTCGGGGATCCCGCCGACATCGGTGGCCACGAGGGGCTGCTGGGCGGCCGCGGCCTCGAGCACGACGTAGGGCAGGGATTCGGCGAAGGAGGGCACGACCATCACCCGGCCGCGGGCGAGCGCCGCCCGAATCGGCTGGGGCGGCTCGTAGACCACGGCGTCGGTGAGGCCGAGGCGGGCCGCATAGGCAGCGATCGCCTCCGCATCCGGGCCCGAGCCGACCATCAACAGGCGCAGGGGGCGGCCTGCCGCACGAAGGCGCTGGAGCGCGTCAAGGAGGACCGGGATGCCCTTGGCGGCCCGCAACTCGCCGACATAGATCAGGTCGAGGGGATCGGTGGCCCGAACGAGCGGCTCGAATTCGGCCGCGTCGATGCCGTTGTAGACGATGCGCGCGCGACCGGTCTCGCCGACGAAGGCGCGGTGCCGGCCCGCGACGAAGGCGCTCTCGAACAGGAAGACGTCGGTGCGGGCGGCAAGGACCCGCTCGACGCCCATGTAGAGGCGGTGAAGGTGCGTCCCCGGCCGGTAGTTATAGCTCCCACCGTGGGGGGTATAAGCCCGGATCGCATGGCGGGCCGGTGCGAGCCGCGCATAGGCACCGCCCTTGGCGCCATGGCCGTGCAGCACGTTCGCCCCAAGGGCGGCGGCGTGCCGCGACAGCCGCCACAGCACCGCCATGTCCGAGGCATGCGGGTTGCGGTGCATCGCCATGCGCACGATGCCCAGCGAGAGGATCGGGGCGAGGTCGGCCAGCGCGCGGGCCGCACGGTCGCCTCCCGTGCCGGAATCACAGACGATCCCGACCTCGTGGCCGGCGGCGGCCTGCAGTCGGACAAGATCCGAGACATGGCGGAACAGGCCGCCGACGGGCGCGCGGAAGACGTGGAGGATGCGGCGCGAGGCCTCGAATCCAGGGAGCACGCCCGTCCCGCGAGACTCGATATCGGCGACTGGCGCGACCACGGCGAAACCCTCCGGGCGCGGCCGTCACGCGGTCGCGCAACAGCCGTCTTACCCGAGAGATATGGTCGAGCGGTTAAGGCGATGCCTCGGATCGACGGCGTCTCACACTCAGAAGAAGCGCTCCTTGATCACGATCGTGTCGCCGGGGCGGACCGGATAGGTCATCGGAACGATGCCGGAGACGAGCCCCTTGGGGCCGTCGCGGGTGAGGATGGCGTAGTCGCGCGCCGCCCGCGGCCCGAATCCTTGCGCAATCGCCACCGCCGTCTCCACGGCCATGCCGTTGACGTAGGGGTACTGGCCCGACGTGGTGACCTCGCCGAGGATGTAGAACGGTCGGTAGGCGTCGACCTCCACCGTGACGTGCGGCTCGCGCACGAAACCGGAGGAGAGCTTGGTCTCGATGGTCTTGGCAGCCTGGATCGTCGATTGCCCGCCGACCTTCACGGTGCCGATGAGCGGCATGGCGATCTGGCCGGCGCCGTCAACGGCATAGATGTTCGAGAGATTGTCCTGTCCGAACACGATGACACGGAGGCGGTCCCCGGCCGAGAGCGTATAGCGGGCCCCGATGGAGCCCGTACCACTGGCGTCGAGGAGGTCGGTCCGGAAATCCGGACGCAGGCACCCGCCCAATGCCAGACTGGAGGAGAGTGCGAGAAGTAGTGCACGCCGGTTCATCAGCACTGCCGCCGTTGAGACTCTTACGATGAACGACCTCTAAGCAGGCATGGTTAAAGAACAATAAAATCCCGCGGCGACGGCGCGAGGGCGCGAAGTCCTTAACCTCCGGTCAACCCTAACGATGTCTGATGAGATGAAGACCGGCCGACCGGGCTCTGCTCGCGGTCGGTGATTTTTACCTTGTGTAAAGATATCGCCATGCCCCGCACGCTTCATCCTGCCCCTCCGCGTCTCGACCAGGGAACCGGCGACGGCATCGGCTTGGCGCAGGTGGGAGGGCTGCTCCGGCGGTCATGGGCCTGGATCGCGGTGCCGACCGTGGTCGCCGCGGCCGGCGCGATCGCCTTCGTGCAGATCGTTCCGCCGCGCTACACAGGCGAGGCCAAGATCCTCCTGGAGAACCGGGAGGCCGCCTTCAGCCGTGCCGGCACCGACCGCTCGGATACGACCCTGCCGATCGACGAGCAGGCGGTGGCGAGCCAGGTCCAGGTCGTCATGTCGCGCGATCTGGCCAGGGAGGCGATCCGTCGCCTCAAGCTCGTGGGCAACGCCGAGTTCGATCCGAGCGTGAACGGGATCGGCCCCCTCCAGACCATGCTGATCATGACCGGGTTCGCCAAGAACCCCCTCGAACGCACGCCGGAGGACCGGGTGCTGGAGACCTATTTCGAGCAGCTTCTCGTCTATTCCGCCGGCAAGTCGCGCATCCTCACCGTCGAGTTCCGCGCCCGCGACGCCGAGCTCGCGGCGCGAGCCGCCAACACCGTGGCGGAGCTCTACATATCTTCGCTGGAGGCCGCGAAGGTCGATACCGCGCGCTACGCCTCGACCTGGCTCGGCGGCAACATCGACTCGCTGCGCAAGCGCGTCGCCGAGGCCGAGGCCAAGGTCGAGACCTATCGCAGCCGCAACGGCCTCATCGCCACCGGCGGTACCTCGAACCAGCCTCTCGGCGCCCAGCAGCTCGGCGAGATCTCGACGCAGCTTTCGCAGGCCCGCACCGTCAAGGCGGATCTCGCCGGCCGCGCCAAGCTGATCAAGGAGATGATCAAGGATGGCCGCGTCTTCGAGATCCCGGACGTCGCCAACAATGAGGTCATCCGCCGCGCCGTCGAGCAGCGCATCACCCTCAAGGCTCAGCTCGCCCTGGAATCCCGCACACTGCTGCCGGCTCATCCGCGCATCAAGGAGCTGGTGGCGCAGGTCAACGACCTCGACGCCCAGATCAAGGCGACTGCCGATCGCGTCGTGCGCACCCTGGAGAACGACGCCCGCATCGCCGAGGCACGGGTGGACAGCCTGACCGCGGCGGTGGAAGCCCAGCGCGACATCGTCGCCCAGGGCAATTCGAGCGAGGTCCAGCTGCGCGCCCTCGAGCGCGAAGCCAAGGCCGAACGCGAGCAGCTCGAATCCTACCTCTCGCGCTACCGCGAGGCGAGCGCGCGCGACGCCGAGAGCGCGACCCCGGCGGATGCCCGCGTGGTCTCCCGCGCCGTGGTGCAGGACCTGCCGTCCTTCCCCAAGAAGCTGCCGATCGTCGCGCTGACGACATTGCTCGCCCTGCTCTTCTCCATCGGCGCCGTCCTCGCCCGCCACCTGCTGGCCAATCCCACGGCGCCCGAGCAGGCGCGGCGGGAAGAGGAGGAGGGCGATCGCCCGGAGGCCGACCAGCCGCTCGCCCGCGAGCCGAGCCGCTTCGACTTCCCAGAGGCCTCGGCGGCCATGATCGGCCCCGGCTCGACCTATGCGGGCTCGGTCTTCACCCCCCGGCACCCGACCTGGGCAGCCTCAGTGGCGCGGGTCGAGCCTCCCCTCGAGCCGCCGGTCGAACCGCGCGGGCCATTCTGGGACGAGACGCCCGTCCGGCACGACGCTCCCCCGGCCGATACGGAACGCGCCGCCGAGGTCGTCCCGGAGGTCATCCCCGAGGTCATTCCGATGCCGGCACCCGCGGCCGAGGCACCGAAGGCGTTCCCCCCGGAGCACCGCGCCAAGCCCGGCGAGGCGACGCCCCCCGCCGCGTCCGGCTTCGAGCTCGATCTGCTCATCGGCCGGCTGCGCGAAGGCGGGATGGGCGCTGCGGGCCATCGCGTCGTCGTGGTCGAAACGAGCGAGACCGGCGACGAGAGCCTGGCCCAGACTCTCGCCGCGACCCTCTCGGCCTCCGGCGACCGGGCCCTGCTGGTCGACCTCAACGGCCTTGGCGACGACCTCGACGAGCCCGGCCTGACCGACCTCGTGGCGGGGGAGGTCGCCTTCCTCGACGCGATCCAGCCGATTCTAGGCTCACGCCTCCACGTCATCGCGCGGGGCTCGATCGCGACGGAGATCCTGATCGAGGAGCCGCAGGCCCTGTCCATCACCCTCGACGCCCTCGACGAGGCCTATGCCTGGGTGATCTGTCGCCTCGACGCCGCGCGCGCAGGACCCGCGCCCGAGATCCTCTCGGGTTGCATCGGGTCGACCACGGCGGTGGTCATCGCGTCGAACGCGGAGGCCGACGATGTCGAGCTCGTGGCCCTCTATGGCCGGGCCGAGGATGCGGGCGCCGCCCTCGTCCTCGTCGCGCAGGACCGGCCCGCGATCGCCGCCGAGCCGGAGATGCTCCTCAGGCTCTCGGCGGCCTGAGCCGAGCGCTCCGCCAGCGCGGTTACGACGGATCGGAGAGGACGCCTGAGACCTTGCGGCGGAGGGGCCGGAGCAGCCGCATCAGCCGCGGGTTGCGCTTGATCCGCCGCTTGATCCGGCCCCATGCGACGGCATGGGCCGTGACGGCCCAGCCGCGAGCGCTGACGGGAATCGAGACCTCGCGCAGCTCGATCGTCTCGTCGCAGATGCTGGCCTTGTAACGGGCCTCACCGACCCCGAGGTCGAAGCCGCGGCGGCCCTGGCCGGCCTGGTACCCCACGAGATGCCGGAGAAGGATCTCGCCGGGGCTGAACCGGGCCAGAGCCGGATCCTGGTCGAAGGAGGTCATCATCCCGCTGTAGCGGACCGCATCCACGGCTCCCGCGAAGGTGGCGTAGACCCGGCCGTCCCTCTCGCCGACGAGGGCACAGATCTCGATCGCCCGGCCCGCCGACACGCTGGCGATCCCCTGGGCATCGATGCCCTGTGCCAGGAACCGGCGCACGGACTGCGATCCGTAAGGGTCGACGATGCCCAACGCCGCGAAGCGGGTCGCTTTCTGTCGGTAGAAGGCCTCGAGGAAGGCAGAAACCTCGTCCGGGGTCGAGGCGACCCGGAAGGCGACGGGGCCGACGGCCTCGACGAGCTTCTTCTCCTTGACGCGAAGCTTCTTGCGGGCGTCGGCGCTGAAGATCCGCCTGATCGTCGCCTCGGCGTCGGGTCCGAGCGAGAGCCCATAGGCGTCGCTGGCGGCGGGCTCGCTGCGGGCGGCGAGGGGATTGGCGGCACCATCCCAGAACCGGGGCTGGTAGCCGAGGACGAAGGCGTCGATTCCCGCGTCGGCACCGGCCTTGCGCAGGGCCTCGACGACATCCTCGCCGCGCAATGCCGCAGCCTCGCGCGAGGCAAAGAGCGGCATGTGGAAATTGGCGTGCGACCCCCCGACGACGCGGGCGACCATGGTGCCGCGCTCGCGCCGACAGATCACGGGCAGGATCAGCCGGACCGGTCCGGCCGCGTCGCGAAGGACGATGATCCGCAGGGCCTCGCGCTGCCGTCCGTCATCCCCGGCGAAGGCTCCCGCGAGGAAGGCGGAGACCCAGTCGAAGCGCTGATAGGGCGTCCCCAGGACCCCCGGGTCGCTCTCGATCCCGCGCCACAGGGCCTCCACGGCGGCCATGTCGCGATAGGTCTCGGCCAAGAGACCCGACCGGGCCGTCTCCAGCGTCATACGAGCCTGGGACAGATCATCGACCAGTGCCGCCAAGACAACACCTCCCTCCCCATCGCCCAGCCATCGCGGCCGGGGCTGATGCCGGACACCTAGCATGATCGCCGTCAACCACTGCTGAAAGGGTCGAGCCGGCGGCCGGTGATCGTCAGGTGTGGGTAACGGAACATTTCGATCTTGCGGCGCATCGGTTGCAAACCCGGGCTCCGGCGCCGTTGCGCCCAGGGGTCCAGCCGGGAAAGGAACCGATGGACGCGTCCCGTCAGCGGATGCTCGAGGCAGGCTTTCGCGCCATCGCGGCGAGCCGGGCCGACCTCTGGCTGCGCCCAATGGCGCGAGGCCGGGGAGTGATCCTGACGTTCCACCACGTTCATCCCGACCCGCCCGGCGCCTATGCGCCCAACAGGCTCCTGACGATCACGCCGGCCTTCCTCGATGCGGTGATCCTTCGCCTCAAGGGGGAGGGTTTCGACATCGTCGCCCTCGACGACCTGCCGAAACGCCTGACCCAGGGCGGGCGTCCCTTCGCCGTCCTGACCTTCGACGACGGCTACCGCGACAACCTCGACCACGCCGCCCCGGTCTTGGCGCGCCACGCCGTGCCCTGGACCCTGTTCGTGACGAGCGACTTCGCGGACGGGCGCGGCCGGCTGTGGTGGATCGAGCTGGAGCGCGCCATCGCACGCCTCGAACGCGTCCGGCTCGACGCGGCTTCGGGCGAGGGCCTCGACCTTCCCGCCGCGGACGCGATTCAGAAGAGCGCCGCCTTCGCGGCGGTCTATCGCCGGCTGCGTGCCGGTCCCGAGGAGCGGCTGCTCGAGTCCATCGCGGGCCTGTGCGTAGAGGCCGGCTTCGCGGCGGGCGGGGTCGCCGGGGAGCTATGCCTGCCCTGGCCGGACCTGGCCCGTCTCGCTGCCGATTCCGCGGTCACCATCGGCGCCCATACGGTGAGTCACCCGATGCTGGCCAAGCACGAGCGGGAGACGGCGGCGTTCGAGATCGCTCAAGGGCGGGACCGCATCGCCGCGCGCCTCGGCGTTCCGGTGCGCCACCTGTCCTATCCGGTCGGCGACCGCACCTCCGCCGCCGGGCGGGAATTCGCGCTTGCCCGGGATCTCGGCTTCATCACTGCGGTGACGACACGACCGGGCCATCTCTTCGCCGGGCACGGGCGGCACCTGCACGCGCTGCCGCGGGTCTCGGTCAACGGGCTCTACCAGAACGACGCGGCGCTGCGCGCGCTCCTGTCCGGCGTCCCGTTCCTCGCATGGAACCGCGGCCGCCGCGTCGACGTGGCCTGATCCTCGACCAAAGCCTCCCGCGCAGGCGGCTACGTCAGCGCCTGCGCCGATGGCGGCGATAGGAGCGGGTCTCGCTGCCGCCCACCGAGAAGCTCGCGCTCTGGCGTCCGCCCCTGCCGTACGACCCGCGCCGGAAGCGGCGTCCGCGACGGACCTCCTGCACCGGCTCGTTCACAGTCGGAATCGCCAGGGTCTGGGGCAGGACGGGGGGCAGGGCGACCGCCGTCCCTGTCGAGGCCGCGGCTCCCTCACCGGCCGCGACGTTCTTGGCGGCCGGGCCGAACATCGAGAGGCACTGGTTGTAGGCGAGGTCGTTCTTCAGCCGCTCGCATTCGGAGACGGCGCGTGGCGCTCCCTGCGCCGCGGCGGTGCCGAGGAGGGCAGGAGAGAGAAGGAACGCAAGGCCGAGGACGAGCGGAAACGGCGGTGAACTGGGCATGAAGCGGATTGGCGACCTTCGGCGGGGTGAACGCGGGACGGGACGGTCGACGCGACGACGTCCGATCGGCGGGTTCGGATCGGGAAACCTTCGACCTTCGCCGTTCTGTGACGTCGGAGTGCGGCGAAAACCCGGCGCGGCGGCGCCCTGTCAGAGGTTCGGATCGGGGTCGGGACGCTCCATCCACCGGATCACCGGCATCAGCGGGAAGATCCAGGCGATGCCGAGGAGGCAGTACAGCACCGTCTGCACGAGGGCGGGCGTCTGCGAGATGCGGCTGTCGGCCAGCGCCATGGCGAGCGGCGCATAGACGATCACGAAGCCCAGGATGGCGATCGTGCCGATCAGGGTGCGGGTGCGGCGGCGCATCGGCCTACTCCTGCGCGTCGAATGAGAGACACGGGCGTAGAGCCCGGCGCTGGGGCTGGCAACGCCGCCCGGCGCCGCATGGGATTCGCCAAGGGCATGGGACGCGCGAAAGCGCAGGTGCGGCACCGGCGGACGTTGCCCGGCGGGCAGCGCCCACCTAACTGCCGGGCGACGTCCCGTCCGACAGATGAGGTCCCGAGCGATGGTCTTGAGCGAGGCGCCCGCCGATCGTCCAATCGACGAAAGCCGCCCCCTCGGCAAGAGCCGCGGCGTTCGCAGCTGGCTCTATCTGCTGGCGTTCCTCGTCGTCTGCATGGTCGCGGTCGGCGGCGCCACCCGCATGACCGGATCCGGCCTGTCGATCACCGAGTGGCGGCCGGTGACCGGAGCCGTGCCCCCGCTCTCGACCGAAGCCTGGATGGCGGAGTTCGACAAGTACAAAGGGACGCCGCAATACCAGATCCTCAACCAGGGCATGGGACTGTCCGACTTCAAGGTGATCTATGCCTGGGAGTGGGGCCATCGGCTGCTCGGCCGCATCCTCGGGCTCGTCTTCTTCCTGCCGTTGATCTGGTTCTGGTGGCGCGGCGCCATCGACACCAGGCTCCGCGCCGGCTTCCTCGCCCTCGGTCTGCTCGGAGGTCTGCAAGGCGCGATCGGCTGGATCATGGTCGCCTCCGGGCTCCAGCCCGGGATGACCGCAGTGGCGCCTCTGAAGCTCACCCTGCACCTCACCACCGCGAGCCTGATCCTCGCCGGCCTGATCTGGCTCGCCGCCGGCATCCGGTCGCGTCCCGCCGCTCCGGTATCCGCGGCCCTGCGCAACAGCGCCTCCGTGGTCGCTGCCCTCGTCCTCGTTCAGATCGCGCTCGGTGGCCTCGTGGCGGGTTCGAAGGCCGGCCTCGTCTACAACACCTGGCCGACCATGAACGGCGATTGGGTGCCGCCGCTGGCCGCCTTGTTCGCCGTGACGCCATGGATCGAGAACTTCGTCGATAACGTCACCCTGGTTCAGTTCAACCACCGGCTGGTCGCCTATCTCCTGCTCGCGGCAGCCTTCCTCCACGCCATCGACGCGACCCGACGGGTGCCCGGCACCGGCGTCGCCCGCCGCGCCTGGGGCATCGCCGGCCTCGTCCTGGCGCAGGCCGTGCTCGGGGTAACGGCCCTCGTCCTCGCCGTTCCCCTCTGGGCGGGGCTTGCCCATCAGGTCTTCGCGATGGTGGTGCTGGTCATGGCGGTCGTCCATGCTCGCCTTACCGTCGCGCAGGTCCGCAGGCCGGCGATGACGGGTTCGCCGAGCCCCGCCTTCGGCTTCGAACGCCTCGGCGGAGCGTCGTAGTATCCACTCGCATCTGCAGCATCGCATCGGTCGGCTGAGAGCCGGTTCGCAGGAGAGATCCTGCTATGGAACGTGAAGATCCAGAGGGAAACTCTGGAGGGGGCGGCATCTTCTTGTCAGGTGCCCTCGTCGAGGAATCGTGAGTGATCCGTCGCACCTTCATGATGCAGTGCAGCGAACCGGCAGCGGCGAACCGCGTTCCTCTGGCATCCGGCCCCGGCCAGCACAGTAGGATACCACCCGGTGAACACCGAACGTGACCGCCAGACCGCCCGCGGCGAGCGCCGAGCCGGCGACCGTCCGATGATCCGCGAGAAGCGCGCCCGTCGCGCCGCCTAGGCGCTCACCGGGCTCCCTGGCTCACCTGGGCCGTGGTGATCGCCAGCCGTTATCCGAGCCTCGTCCCGAGCTGAGAGTTCCGCTTCCCGCGGTCGATCAGCCGGACGATCGTCCCGGTGTTCACCATCACGCAGGATTGTCCCGGGAATACGCCGTGCGCGTAGTCCGACCCCGGAACGCGCGCGAAGCTCGACGCTTAAGCTCTTGCAACTGCAGCTCTTGCAACTGCTCGACCGGACCCGGGCTCCTGGTCCGATCGACGCGGAGAACGCCCTGGGTTCCGAGGGGAAAGGTGTCACGATGTTCCTGGCGGAAGACGGGCGCCCCGCAGGTCTGAACTGGAACTATACCCGTCAGGAGATGGTCGCCGACGGAACCATCCACTTCCTCGGCGTCGCCTTCGGCCTCGCCGGCAGCATCGCGATCGTGATCCTGGCCGCTCTCGAGCCCTTGGGTGCCGCGGGCTGGGCCTCCGTGGTGGTCTACGCTGCGGCCCTCGTCTCGATGCTTGGCGTGTCGGCGACCTACAACATGTGGCCGGTGGGTCGTCGCAAATGGCTGCTGCGCCGGGCCGACCACGCCCTGATCTACCTCATGATCGCCGGCACCTACACGCCGCTCGTCACGCTTGTCGGCACCGGCACTAGCGCCTGGGCGCTGCTGACGATGGTCTGGGTCGTGGCCGGGATCGGGATCGCTCTGAAGCTCCTCCTGCCGGGCCGCTACGACCGCGTCGCGATAGGGCTCTACCTCCTCCTCGGTTGGAGCGGCATCCTGGCGTATGATTCGGTGATCGCTGCCTTGACGCCCGATGCCTTCTGGCTGCTCGCCGCCGGCGGCCTCCTGTACTCCTTCGGAGTGGTGTTCCACGTCTGGCGCAGCCTGCCCTACCAGAACGCGATCTGGCACGCCTTCGTGCTGGCCGCCACGGCCTGCCATTACGGCACGGTGCTGCTGAGCGTCGTCGAAACCCGCGTCTGAACTGTACTCAGACCTTGGGTGGGCGTCCGATCGTCGCCTCGATCTGTCCGTGCGGCTCGTCCGTCGGCAGGAAAATGTGGCCGCCGTTGGTGACGTCGAAGGGCGTGAGATCGATTGGGATGTAGTGCTTGTTCGGCATCGTGAACCGGATGTCGGCGATCTCGGGAATCGCGCCAAGCACCGCCTCGCCCATCCGGTACATGCTGTCCTGCACGCTCGGGCTGTAGGTGGTGCCGAACACCTCAAGGAGGATCGCCAGTACGCGGGCGTTGGTCTCCGCGTAATCCGGCGGCGTTCCCGACCAGGTCCAGGTCGCGTCCATGCTGGTGGCGGCGATGCGGTCGTGGGTGTCGCGCAGCGTCCGGTAACCGTCGTCGACGAAGTCGGCCCAGCCGGACCCGGTCGTCTTCATGAAGGTGTAGTCGCGCAAGCCCGATTGCAGGATCGACGCCCCGCGGCTCGCCACGATCCTGACATAGCCGAATCCGTTGCCGTCGCGGGTGAAGGTGTGGCCGTGCGGAGTGCCGGAAAAGGCGTGTCGCAGCCAGCGGGTCTCCAGCGCCTCCACCGCGATCTCCTCGATCTGCGGGTAGGTGTCGAGGAAGACCGCCGCGACGTGGCCGGCGAAGGCCTCCTTGTCGGCCTCCACATGCTTGGCGGCGGTGACGTTGACGATGTTCTTGACGCTGTCGGTGGCGACGCAGGCGCGGTTGTCGCTGCTCGTCCAGGCCCTGTCGAAGGCGCCCGTCATCATGACCTCGAGGCTGAGTTCGCGCGGAGTGTGGTGGTCGCCGTCGCGGGCGAGCCGCATCACCCGCACCCGCCCCTTGCCGTATCGCGATGCCGTCAGAGCCATGGCTGTATCCCGACCGCCCGGCAGCGGGCGCGCTCCGGAGATTCAGCAAGCGATATGCCACGGATCGGATATGGCGGACCATCTGGGTGGACCGCACGCGAGACCTCGTATCGCCGGGCAGCGCGGTGGCGCAGAGCCTGCTAAGGGCGATCGAGGTGGATCAGAGAGACCCGCCCACGCCACGACGGGACCCCATGACACTGTCGCTCGACGCTCTGAACGAGGCCAGCCTGTCCGATGTCGTCGCCGCCCTCGGCGCGGTGTTCGAGCATGCCCCCTGGGTGGCCGACGCCGCAGCGAAGGGGAGGCCTCACGCCACGGTGCAGGCCCTGTTCGCCGGAATGCGCGCGGCGGTGGAGGCCGCCCCCGAGCCTTCGCGCCTCGCCCTGCTCGCGGGCCACCCTGAACTCGCCGGCCGGCCGGCGCGGGCCGGCGCCATCGCCGCCGAGTCGATCGCCGAGCAGGCCGCTGCCGGCCTCGACCGTCTGTCGCAGCCCGAATACGCCCGCTTCGAGGCGCTCAACGCGTCGTATCGCGAAAAATTCGGGTTCCCCTTCATCCTTTGCGTCAAACGCCACGGCCGGGCCTCGCTGCTGCGCACCTTCGAGGCGCGCCTCGCCAACGATGCCGCCACCGAGCGTGCGACGGCCGAAGCCGAGGTCTTCCGGATCGCCGCGATCCGCCTGAATGCCCTCGTCAGGGGGGAGGGCGCGCTCCGTACCACGGGTCGCATCTCCACTCACGTCCTCGACACCGTGCAGGGCAGGCCCGCTTGCGGCGTCGCCATCGACCTCGTGGAATGGGTCTCGGCGACCGAGACCGTGCTCGTTGCCCAAGCCGTCACCAACGCGGACGGGCGAACCGACGCGCCGCTGATCGGCGGGCGCCCGGTGCCGATCGCGACCTACGAGTTGCGCTTCCACATCGGCGACCATTTCCGACAGGCGGGGCTCGATCTCGCCGAGCCGCCCTTCCTCGACGTCGTCCCCCTGCGCTTCGGCGTCGCCGATCCGGAAGGGCACTACCATGTGCCGCTCGTGGCTACGCCCTGGAGCTACCAGACCTATCGCGGGAGCTGAGACGATGGACGCCCTCGCTCCCCGTATCCAGGCCCGCCTCGACGCGCTCGCCGCCATCAGCGCGGACGAGGGCGCGATCACGCGGCTCTACCTCACCCCCGAACAGGCCCGTGCCAGCGCTCTGGTCGTGGGCTGGATGCGCGAGGCCGGGCTGACCCCGCGCGTCGACGCCGCCGGCAACGTCATCGGCCGAATCGAGGCCGTCGAGCCCGGCGCGCCGGCCCTGGTGATCGGATCGCATCTCGACACCGTCCGCGATGCCGGCCAATACGACGGCCCCCTCGGGGTCGTCACCGGCATCGCCTGCGTCGAGGCCCTGGTGCGCGAGGGCGTCCGCCTCCCCTTCGCCGTCGAGGTGGTGGGCTTTGCCGACGAGGAGGGCACGCGGTTCAACGCGACGCTCATCGGCAGCCGCGCCTTCGCCGGCACCTTCGATCCCGACAAGCTCGACTGCCCGGACGGGCAGGGGGTCACCATCGCGGGGGCGCTGCGGGCGGCGGGATTAGACCCGGACCGCTTTCACGAGGCGGCACGCCGTGCTGGCGAGATTCTGGCCTATCTCGAGCTCCATATCGAGCAGGGGCCCGGCCTGGAGCGGGCCGGCCTGCCGGTCGGGCTCGTCACCGCCATCAGCGGGGCGACACGGCTCGCCGTGACCCTGGAGGGCGAGGCGGGCCATGCCGGTACGGTCGCCATGGATGGGCGCCGCGACGCGCTCGCCGGGGCCGCCGCCTGCATCCTGGCGGTGGAGGCCCGCTGCCGCACTGATGCCGGGCTCGTCGGCACGGTCGGGAGCCTCACGGCGACGCCCGGCGCGGTCAACGTCATCCCGGGCCGCGTCGGTTTCAGCCTGGATCTGCGGGCGCCGGATGACGGCCTGCGCCGGGCGGCGCTGGCCGACATCGGGTCGGCCTGGGAAGCGATCGCGGCGGAGCGTAACCTGTCCCTGACCAAGCGCATCACCCACGACGCGCCGTGCGTGCCCTGCGATCCGGCATGGATGGAGCGGATCGCCACGGCCATCGCGGAGGAGGGATATCCTGTCCACCCCCTGCCGAGCGGGGCCGGGCATGACGGCATGGCCGTAGTGGCCCTGGCGCCGGTGGCGATGCTGTTCGTGCGCTGCCGGGGCGGCATCAGCCACAACCCCGCCGAGTTCGCGAGCCTCGAGGATATCGAGGCGGGTGCCCGCGTGCTCCTGCGGGTGCTGCGCGGCCTCGCCGCCGAGCATGACGCTTCGGGGCCTCTTGTGCTGGACCCTTGATCGGGTTCCGCCGACGCTCCGCCCGTCCGGGGAAGGGCGTGAGGCGAGCCGAGGTCGTCGCCCCCGATGGCACCACGGTTACCCCCGATCAGGCAAGCACCGCCAGGAGCTCGGCCGCGACCAGGGCGGCGATGACTGGGGGGCGCTTGTCCCGGATTGCCGCCCCGCCGATCGGGCAGACCAGCCTGGCGATCGCGGCCTCAGGCAGGCCGAGGCTGCGGAAGGCGCGCACGAAGGTGGCGCGCTTGGTCGCCGACCCGATGAGGCCGAGATAGGCGAAATCCGCCGTCTCCAGCAACGCGGCGCAGATCAGGCTGTCGAGGGCGTGGCTGTGGGTGAGCACCACATGGGCGGCGCCCGCCGGTGCCGCTTGCGCGATCCGGCTCGGAGCATCCGCGATCCGCTCGACGCGGCGGCCTTCCACGAGGGCGAGCTCGTCGGGTCGCGCGTCGACGATGCGTGTGCGGAACGGGAGTGGATCGAGGGCCAGGGCCAGCGCCCGGCCGACATGGCCGGCCCCGTAGACCATCACGACCGGCTCCCGGTCGGCATCCCGCTGTTCCACCGTTCTGCGTTCGTCGAGAACAGCTTGGTCAGCGATCCTCACGTGAAGCGTGACGCGGCCGCCGCAGCATTGGCCGGTCTCGGGACCGAGCGCAATGCGGAGGATGACGGGTCCGCCGCCCTCGGTGAGCAGCCCACGTGCGGCGGCGATGCC
>NZ_CAXUJR010000004.1:0-5240 GCF_964251405.1 uncultured Methylobacterium sp. | reverse complement strand
ACGCGCTCTGGCGTCGCCGGGGCGTCGAGGCGGGGGCAGACCGCGTGGTCCGCCACACTCGCCACCGCATCGGAGAGGGCGTGGAGCCCGGCGATGCCGAGCATCAGGGGCGGCTCGCCCACCGCCTTCGAGCGGTAGATCGTCTCCTCGCGGTTCGCGTTGTCGTAGAGGGCGACGTTGAAGATGCGCGGGCGGTCGCCGCAGGCGGGGATCTTGTAGGTGGCCGGCGCATGCGTGCGCAGGCGCCCCGCGCCGTCCCACCACAGCTCCTCGGTGGTGAGCCAGCCGAGCCCCTGGATGAAGCCGCCCTCGATCTGGCCGATATCGATCGCCGGGTTCAGCGAGCGGCCGCAATCGTGCAGGATGTCGACGCGCTCGATGCGGGACTCGCCCGTGAGCGTGTCGATGGCGGCCTGGGCGCAGGCGGCGCCGTAGGCGAAGTAGTAGAACGGGTGGCCCCGCCCCGCGTCGCGGTCCCAGTGGATCGTCGGCGTCTTGTAGAAGCCGGTGGCTGAGAGCTGCACCCTCGCGAGATAGGCTTTGTGGATCAACTCGGCCCAGGGAATTTCCTGGTTCCCCACCCGCACCCGGTTGGGCAGGAACAGAACCGTCTCCGGGTCGACGCCCCAGGCCTCGGCCGCGAAGGCGCGCAAGCGGTCTTTCAGCGTCGTCGCGGCATTGCGGGCGGCCATGCCGTTGAGGTCGGCTCCCGACGAGGCGGCGGTGGCCGAGGTGTTGGGAACCTTGCCCGTGGTCGTCGCGGTGATGCGCACGCGCCCCGCGTCGATCTGGAATTCTTCCGCGACGACCTGCGCGACCTTGACGTAGAGCCCCTGGCCCATCTCGGTGCCGCCGTGGTTCAGGCCGACCGAGCCGTCGTTGTAGATGTGCACGAGCGCGCCGGCCTGGTTGTAGGCCGTCGAGGTGAAGGAGATTCCGAATTTCACGGGTGTGAGCGCGATGCCGCGCTTGATCACCGGGCTTTTCGGATTTGCCCTATGGAGAGCCGCGCGCCGGCCTGCATAATCGCAATCGACGGCCAGTTTCTCGACCAGATCGCGAATACAGTTGTCGCCGATGGTCTGGTGGTAGGGCGTGACGTTGCGGGACGCGGTCCCGTAGAAGTTGCGCCGGCGCACCTCCAGCGGATCGAGGCCGCACGCGAAGGCCACCTCCTCGATCACCCGTTCCGCCGCCACCATGCCCTGCGGGCCGCCGAAGCCCCGGAAGGCCGTGTTCGAGACCGTGTTGGTGCGGTAGGGCCGCGAGGTCAGGTGGACGGCGGGGTAGTGGTAGCAATTGTCGGCGTGGAACAGGGCGCGGTCGGTGACCGGCCCCGAGAGGTCGGCTGCCCAGCCGCAGCGGGCGGCGAGGGTCATGTCGACGGCGTGGATCCGGCCGTCCTCGTCGAAGCCGACCGTGTAGTCGCATTCGACATCGTGGCGCTTGCCGGTGATGACCATGTCGTCGTCGCGGTCCGGCCGAATCTTGGCCGCGCGCCCCGTCGTCTTGGCCACCAGCGCCGCGATGCAGGCAAAGAGGTTCGACTGGCTCTCCTTGCCGCCGAAGCCCCCGCCCATACGCCTCACCTCGGCGGTGACGGCGGAATTGACGGTGCCGAGCACCTTGGCGACGAGGGCCTGAGCCTCCGAGGGATGCTGCGTCGAGGTGTAGACCGTGACCTCGTCGTCCTCGCCGGGGACGGCAAGGGCGATCTGGCCTTCGAGGTAGAAATGCTCCTGGCCGCCGATACTGAGGCGCCCGCCAAGGGTCTGCGGCGCCTCGGCGAGCGCCTGCTCGACGTCGCCGCGGACAAGCGTCATCGGCGGCCAGACCAGGGTGCCGTCGGCGCGGGCCGCCTCGACGGTCAGGACCGGGGTCAGATCCTCGTAGGTGATCACCGCGAGGCGCGCGGCCCGGCGCGCGGCGTCGCGGGTGCGGGCCGCCACGGCGAAGACCGGCTGGCCGACATACATCACGGTGCCCTCGGCGAGCATGGGCTCGTCGTTGCTGTGCGAGGAGGAGATCTCGTTGACCCCCGGCACGTCGGCGGCGGTGAGCACGCGGACGACGCCGTCCACTGCCCGCACGGGCGCGAGGTCGATCGCGACGAGCCGGGCATGCGCCCGCTCGCTGAGCCCAAGGCAGATATGCAGCAAGCCGTCGGGCTCGGCGGCATCGTCGATGTAGAGCGCCGTGCCGGTGGCATGCCGGGCCGCGCTGTCATGCGGGCGGGGCGTGTGGGCGCCGCCCTCGATCCGGTCGGGGCTTCTGAGGGCCGGCGGCGTGCGGTCAAGCATGGATCGGCTCCCCGACGCGGGCGAGGCTGGTCTCGGGGGCCTGCGGCGCGGTCTCGTGGGCGAAGCGCTCGATCAGGTTGCCGGCGACCCGCTGCCGATAGCCGGCCGAGGCGCGCATGTCCGAGAGCGGTGTGAAGTCCTGCGCCAGCGCCGCCTTGAACGCCGCGATGGCGGCGGCATCGAGCGGCCGGCCGATGAGGGACGCCTCGGCGGCCAGCGCCCGCTTCGGAGTGCCGGCCATGCCGCCGTAGGCGATGCACGCGCTGGTGATCCGGTCGCCGTCGAAGGTCAGGGCGAAGGCGGCCAGCACCGCCGAGATGTCCTCGTCGAAGCGCTTCGAGACCTTGTAGACGCGAAACGCCGTGTCGGCTCCGGGCTTCGGCACCCGAACCCCCGAGACGAACTCGCCCGGACGCAGATCCTGCCGGCCGTAGGCGACGAAGAATGCCTCGAGCGGGATCTCGCGCTCGGTGCCCTTGCCGATGATGTGGAGGGTCGCCCCCAGGGCGATCAGGGCCGGCGCGGCGTCGCCGATCGGGGAGCCGTTGGCGATATTTCCGCCGAGCGTGCCGGCATTGCGGGTCTGGACCGCGCCGTGCCGGCGGAACAGCTCGCCGAGATCCGGGTGGAGGCGGGCCAGCCGCGTCCCGGCCTCGGTCAGACTCAGGCCGGCACCGAGATAGAGGTGGTCGGTCTCGTCACCCACTACCTGCAGCATGCGGATGCGCCCGATCCAGATCACCGGATCGAGCACCCGCAGACCCTTCGTCACCCACAAGGCCACGTCGGTGGCGCCGGCCACGATCGTCGCCTCCGGATGCTCGGCCATGAGATCGACCAGGGCCTGGATGGTGGCGGGCGCGAAGAAGCGCCGGCCGTCCCCCTCGACCGCGACGGTCTCGTCGTCGCGTAGCGCCAGGAGGCGGGCCAGGGTCTCGGCCTCGGCGGCATCGAAGCGGTCGGGCGCGGGATGGGCCAGAACCCGCTCGGCCGCCCGGACGATCGGGACGTAGCCGGTGCAGCGGCAGAGGTTGCCCGCAAGCGCGTCGTCGATCGGGCTCGTCGTCCAGGGCTCGGCCTCGGACGGCGCCTTGGCCAGCGCGAACAGCGACATCACGAATCCCGGCGTGCAGAACCCGCATTGCGAGCCGTGCTCGTCGACCATCGCCTGCTGGACCGGATGCAGGGTGCCGTCCTCGCCCCGCAGGTGCTCGACGGTCAAGAGCTGGCATCCGTCGAGCTGACCGAGGAAGGTGATGCAGGCATCGACCGTGCGGTAGCACAGGCGCTCGGCTCCGGGCGCGCCCTCGGGGCGGACGAGGACGACGGTGCAGGCCCCACAATCCCCCTCGTTGCAGCCCTCCTTGGTGCCGATCAGGCGCTCGGGGCCGCGCAGCCAGTCGAGCACCGTCAGGGTCGGATCGACGGTCTCGATCCGGCGGAACTGCTCGCCGAGGAGGAAGCGGATCTCGTGTCTCAAGGGTGGTCTCCGGTCTCTCTCCGCCTGCCGGCTCCTGGATGCACACATCTCGATGTGGCGTCCGCGGCCGGTCTGCTTGTCTCACTCACGCCCGTCATTCCGCCCCCCAGATCCGGACCCTGGCCGGTCCGAGGACAGGCTGTGGTGAACCCGGAACCCATCATGTGGGGCCGAACAACGTGCGGGCGAGGCGCGAATGGTCCTCGCGCAGCTGGCCGGTCTCGATCCCGAGCGGCTGGCCGTCGACGACGCGCCATCGCCCCGCGACCATGACACGGTCGGCCTTGTAGGCCCCGCACAGAACCAGCGCGGCCAGCGGATCGTGCGCGCCCGAGAAGCGCAGCTCGTCGAGGCTGAACAGGGCCAGATCCGCCTCGCGGCCGGGCTCGATCCGACCGATGTCGGAGCGCCCGAGACACGCCGCCGAGCCCTCCGTCGCCCAGCGCAGGGCATCGAGATGCGTGACGGCTTGCGCCCCGTAGGTCAGGCGGTTGAGCATCAGCGCGTGGCGCACGCCCTCGATCAGGTTCGAGCTGTCGTTCGAGGCCGAGCCGTCGACCCCCAAGCCCACCGGGCTGCCGGCCGCCTCGAGCTCGCAGGTCCGGCACTGGCCCGAGGCCAGCGTCATGTTCGAGGTCGGGCAGTGGCAGACGCCGACCCCCGCACGCCCCAGCCGCCCGATCTCGTCGGTGGTGAAGTGGATGCCGTGGGCGAGCCAGGCGCGGTTCGTCAGCCAGCCGACCTCCTCGAGATAGTCGACCGGGCGCTGGCCGAACCGCTCCAGGCAGTAGCGGTCCTCGTCGAGCGTCTCGCCCAGATGCGTGTGCAGGCGGCAATCGTGGCGCTCGGCCAGAGCCGCGCTCTCGCGCATCAGGCGCTTGGTGACGTTGAAGGGCGAGCAGGGCGCCAGACCGATCTGCACCATCGCGCCGGGCGAGGTGTCGTGGAACAGGCGCAGCACGCGCTCGCTGTCCTCCAGGATGGTGTCGTCATCCTGGGTCAGGCAGTCGGGCGGCAGGCCGCCGTCGCGCTCCGACAGGCTCATCGAGCCCCGCGTGACCACGGCGCGGATGCCCACACCGCGCGCCTCCTCGACCTGGATGTCGACGGAGTGCTCCAGGCCCTTGGGGAACAGGTAGTGGTGGTCGCCCGCCGTGGTGCAGCCCGAGAGCAGCAGCTCGGTGTAGGCGAGGCGCGAGGCGAGGCGGAAGGCCTCCGGGTTCAGCTTGTCCCAGACCGTGTAGAGGGCCTTCAGCCAGGGAAACAGCGGCTTGTTGATCGCGAGCGGGTGGGCGCGCGTCAGGGTCTGGAAGAAGTGGTGGTGGGTGTTGACGAGGCCCGGGATGACGACGTGACGGGACGCGTCGAACACCGCGTCCACGGGCGAGGAGGGCTGGCGCCCGGCCGGCACGCGCTCGACGATGCGGGTTCCCTGAACCACGATCCCGTTGCCCGCAGCC
>NZ_CAXUJR010000003.1:41070-70015 GCF_964251405.1 uncultured Methylobacterium sp. | reverse complement strand
AAGGTAGAGGACGAACCCCACCGCCGCGATTCCGGCCAGGACCAGAAAAGCCGAGGCATAGCCGGCCGAGACGATGATCAGGCCCGCGAGCGTCGCCGAGAAGGAGGCGCCAAGCCCCTGGCTCGTGGCGACCGCACCTTGCGAGACATTGAAACGGCCGGTGCCGCGGGTCAGGTCGGCCACCACGATCGGAAACAGGGCGCCGTAGATGCCGGCCCCGACGCCGTCGAGGAGCTGCACGCCGACGAGGTAGTAGGGGTTGTCGGAAAGCGTGTAGAGGGCGCCGCGGACCGCCAGCACGCCGAAGGCCGCGAGGAAGATCGGCTTGCGCCCGATCGCGTCGGCCTTGGCGCCCACGAACACCGCCACCGGCACCATGACGAGTTGGGCCGCCACGATGCAGACCGCGATCAGCGACGTCGCCTGCTCCTTGCCGGCGAGCTTCGTCAGGAGCTGGCCGACGGATGTCAGCATGGCCGCGTTGGAGAGATGGAAGATCGCCGCCAGCACGGCGAACAGCATCAGGGTACGGTTCTGCAGGAGCGCGGTGAGGCCGGACGGCTGCTCGTGCGCCTTGCCGGACGTCTCGTCGAGGCCGCGGGCGAGGTCGTCGTCGATGGAAGCGGCCGGCACCATCAGCATCGCGCCGACGCTCAACGCCGCCAGCGCCGCCATCAGCCAGAACACCACGATCGGGCCGAAGACGTAGGCCGTCGCGCCCGCGATCGCCGCCGAGGCCGCGTTGCCGGCGTGGTTGAAACCCTCGTTGCGGCCGATGCGCTTGGCGAACAATCTGGGTCCGACGACGCCGAGGGTGATCGCCGCGAGGGCCGGCGGGAACACGGCGCCGGCGATGCCCGCCACGGACTGCGTCGCGGCCACCACGTAGAAGTTCGAGACGAAGGGCAGCATCAGGCAGCTCGCCGTCACCGCGAGTGCGGCGGCGATGACGATGGCGCGCTTGTGCGAGGTGCGATCGATCAGGGCGCCGACCGGCGTCTGGGCGATCAACCCGGCGACGCCCGCAATGGTCATGATCAGGCCGGTGGTGGCCTCGTTCCAGCCCTGGTCTGGCCCCCGGACCGCGATCAGGTAGATCGCGAGGTAAGGTCCGAGGCCATCGCGTACGTCGGCGAGGAAGAAATTGAGGGCGTCGAGGCCGCGTAGCGAGCCTGCGGAGGGTTCACGAACGGGGATCTCGGGCTTGGTCGCACCGGCCATGGCAGGATCCTGTCGTCATCGCGGGCGCGACCCGACCCGTGTCGCCGGCCCGAGTGTCACCGTCGGGTCGATATCACCGGTCTCGTCTTGCTGGCGTGGTCTTTGAACACAGGTCGGTCGATGAGCCGATGGGTGCAGCCGAACTCAACCTGACGTTTCGCAATCCTCCGGCACGCGAGTGGGTTCCCGCTACGGTGTAAAATCGAACGGCCCCTGTCCCAATCCTTGCAGAAGGCGATGTCTCCAACCGTAGCCGGGTTACCAGAAACGCGGCGCGCGCCTTGAGCCGTCGATGAATTCGAAGCGCGCGGAGCGGTTCAGGGTGTGCAACCGGTTGCCGGCCCAGCCCCGCCCCGCCCTCAACGTGGCATCGACGGTCTGGCTGAAGCCGCCGTCGTCGAGGCGATCGATCCGGGCGAGCGACAGGGCCTCGCCGTAACCGCGGCGACCGTCCTGAACCGGCCGGATCAGGACGCCGTCCCGGCCGATGATGTGGCCGGCCGGGCGCGCCGAGGCGATGTCGATCAGGACCGGATTACCCGCATGGGGAATCCACGGACCGCGAAAATCGAGGGCGGACCAGAGATACAGCGCATCCGAGTACGAGCCGCGGATAGGCCCCGAGCCGTTGTCGGCGTGGATGTCGCGCACCGTCGCGAACATCCACCAGCGATCGCCTTGCTCGAGCAGCGTGACGTCGCCGGCGGTGAGGCCGGAGAGCAAGGTCGCCTCCTTGACCCAGCCGCCAGGGAAGGCGGTCGCCCGGTAGAGATCGACGGTCCCATTGATGGAACTCTCCGGGATCATCCAGACCGCGCCCTCGCGCGCGAAGACGAACGGATAGGAGAGATGGTAGGGTTCTTCGAGCACGGGGACGGGGGTGCCGACCGGGCCGTTCGCGTCGAAGGCCACCGCCGAGATGACGGCCTTGCCGCGGGCATGCTCGTAATCCTCCACGAACAGGATCGTGCGGCCTTCATAATCCAGGGCGAAAGGGTCGGCGTAAAAGCGACGGCCGTCGTCGGGCAGGTCGTGCCAGCCGGATCCTGCAAGGGCGCGCAGGTCGACGGTATCGGGACCGTCGAGATGGCGCCATCCGACCCGCCAATGCGGGGCGCGGTAGCAGAGATGGTAGATCCGGCGCAGCACCCCCCAGGCGAGCATCGTCGTGGTGCGGAGGCCGACCCGGGGAAGGGTGAGGTTCGCCTTCGGCGGGGGGTTGGCAGGGCCGGCATCGGCCGGCGATAGCAATGGCCGTCGTCCGGCCACCGCTGCCACGAGGAGGCTCGTCGTGCGCGCGACGGCATCCTCGAACGAGACCAGAACCGAGCCGATCGACTCCGTCCCGAGGCGCGCGGAGGCCAGGACGCGACCCGCCTCCCCAAGAGTCACGACAGGTACCCGGCCATCGAGGAGAGAGGCGAGGAGCCCTTCCTCGCCGGGGATGGTGTCGAAGCGGAGGGTCCAGACAGGAGCAGAGGCTCCGGCAGGGACGTCGCCGCACAGGTCGAGGACGAGGTCGGGCGCCGGGCCGTGGCTCGGATAGGCCCGGAGCGTTTCCTGCGGCACCAGGGCCGAGGGGCCGTCGCGGGGCTGGCGCCGGATCAGGGCCTCGAGGCGAAACAGCAGGTCGGCATTGTCGGGCAATCCGCCGGGGCCTGGGGATGCATCGAGGTCGAGCGCCACGTCCGGAAGACGCATCAGCCGCTCGGTCAGCGTCACGTGCCAGCGACGCGGCGCGCGCCCATCGAGACGCAATCTCAGGCGCATAGCGCGGTTCCAGCTGGATTACGGGTCGACGTTCTTCGTCTTTCCTAGACCCGAGCCCTTTGCACAAGGCTTAACCGTCCCGAATCCCCATCCGTCACAAGCAAACGGCTCCTATTCCATCGTTGGGGCTAGAGTCTTCACGCCGGGCACGTCCTCGCCGAGCCACGCGGCGTTCTTGGCGGTGCCGTCGAAGGTCGCGCTCGTCTTGAACAGCTCGTACTTGCCTTCCATCGCGTAGGGACGGCTGCGGCCGAGGAGTTCGGCGACGGCGGCCTTGTCCATCGGCTTGAACGTCCGCACTGCCTCGAACGCTTGGTCGAGGTCGCGCTGGCTCTGGATGCCGGTGATGACCACCGACGAGGGCAGGTTGAGCGAGAAGTGCAGGTACTCGATTGGCTTGATCGGCGCGTCGCTCTTGAGAATGACGCCGTCACCGAAGGTCTTCATGGCGAGCACCGCGATCCCCTCCGCCACGAGATAGGGCAGCACGAGGTGCCCGAAGCTGCGGAAATGCGCGTCCATCACGTTGAGCGGCATTTGAACGGCATCGAAGCGGAAGCCGCGCTCGGCCGCCACCTCCAGCATCTGGAGGTGGATGCGGGGGTCCTTGTGACCGGTGAAGCCGATATGGCGCAGCTTGCCCGCCTTCTGCGCGGCGACGAAGCCCTCCATGGCACCGCCCTCGGCGAAGACCCGGTCGGGGTCGTCGTATCGCAGGATCTCATGGTGCTGGACGAGGTCGAAGCGGTCGGTCTTGAGGCGCTTGAGCGAGGTGTCGATCTGGTCCAGTGCCTCCTGCTTGGTCCGCCCGTCCATCTTAGACATGAGGTAGACCTTGTCGCGGTAGCCGCCCTGGGACAAGGCCGTGCCCATCCGCTCCTCGGAGCGGCCGTTGTTGTAGTCCCAGCAATTGTCCATGAAGGTGATGCCGCGGTCGATCGCCTGATGCATCAGCTTCACCGACTCGTCGTCGCTCAACACGCCCTTGCCGATATGGAACCCGCCGAGCCCGATCGCCGAGATGGTCTCGCCGGTCCGGCCGAAGGGGCGGTAGAGCATCTCGCCGCGCATCTCGCCGGGGTTGGCGATGCGCAGGAGATCGGTGGGATCGGACGGGCGGTTGCCCGGATGCAGGGGCGGGGTCACGGCCGCCTCGGTGCTGCCGACCGCGCCGATCCCGGCGCCGAGGACGGCGCCCTGAATGAAGCTGCGACGTTCCATGGCTCGTCTCCTGATGCGGCGGCCGACGGCGCGCCGTGGTGAGGGGTGATCACGACCGCTCCGTGCCGCAGATGCGGCGGGCGGCCCCGATCAGGCGAAGGGCGGCGCAGGCGGCACCGTAGCCGTTGTCGATGTTGACGACCGTCAGACCCGGCGCGCAGCTCGCGAGCAGCGCGTCGAGGGCGAGACGCCCGCCCGCGGCGACACCGTAGCCCACCGAGGTCGGCACCGCGATGATGGCTCCCGGGACGAGGCCTCCGAGCACGCTGCCCAGCGCCGCCTCCATCCCGGCCACGGCGATGACGACCGGATGGGCTCGGATCTCGTCGAGACGCCGCGTGAGCCGCCAGAGTCCGGCGACACCGACATCGGCGATGATTGTGGAGGCTTCGCCCTGGTAGCGCAGGGTCCGCTCGGCTTCCCGCACCACCGGCATGTCGGAGGTGCCGGCCGCCACGATCGCAACCGTCGTCCCCGCCCGCACGGGCCGGACTGCGCCCAGGATGGCGGTGCGCGAGACGGCGCAATAATCGAGCCGCCCGCGCCAGTCCGGCGCCAGGGCGGCATGTTTCTCGGGATCGAGGCGGGTGACAAAGAGGCTCGTCCCCCTGACGCTCGCGGCATCGAGGATCGCCTCGATCTGGGCGGGCGACTTGCCCGCCGCATAGACGGCTTCCTCCAGCCCGATCCGCTCCGGCCTGGCGAAATCCAGAGTGAACTCGCCCTCGCCCGCCATCAGGGCTTGGTCCCATGGCCGGTGAGGAAGGCGCTGCCGGTGCGATAGGGTGCGAAGGAAACGGCGCCTCGCGACAGGCCCACCGGTGCCCGCGCGACGATCTGTGCAGCGAGAACGCCACGCTGCGCGACGTCGAGGGCCTGAAAGCTCAACGAATCGAGTTCGACGACGATGCCGGAGCCTCGAACGCGGCATCGGACGGCCCGCCCCCTCCCCGCTTCGGCGCCGAGGCTCGAAGCGACGAGGCGCTCCACCGCATGGATGAAGTCCAGGGTCTCCGGTGCGATGGAGATGCCGGTCTCGACCCGGCTCGACAGGCATGGCGCGGCCGGAAGTTCAGCGATCTCCTCGCCGAGGCCGAGGTCGCGCGCCAGCGCGCGCACCGCCGCCTTGTCGAAGCCGGCCTCGACATAGGGATGGCGAACAGCGTGATCTCTGGCGGCATCGAGCCCGGGACGGTACTCGCCGAGGTCGCTGGTATTCGCTCCCGATACGATCTGCAGGCCGGTGACGGTCGCGACGGCGCCGTAGAGATTCGTCTTGCAGAAGAAGCAGCGGTTGACCGGGTTGGCCCGGTAGCGCGGGTCGGCGAACTCTCCGGCGTCGATGACCCGCAGGGTCCAGCCGTCACGCTGGGCCTGAGCGCGCACCCGGTCCGTGGCCTCGGCTGGGACGGCCGGCGACACGGCATGCACCATCAGGGCATGGTCGGAGCCGAGGACGCGATGGGATAAGGCAGCCAGGGTCACGCTGTCGACGCCGCCACTGACGGCAACCGCGATGGAGCCGGCCTCGCGCAGGACGGCTTCGAGAGTGGGGCGGGGCAGGCTCATCGCTCGACATCCGGAGTGTCGAGGGCGACCCGTTCGGCTTTCCGGCGCAGAGCGGCCCTGGCGGCATGGCTGTCCTCGGGCAGCGCATCGTCGGCCTCCGCCTTAGCGGTGCGGCCGCCCGGGCGCTCCACCGACTTGACGCGGATGCGGCGTCCCTCGACCTCCACGGTCGATGCCGTCCGCGGCAGCGCGGCACCGGCGACGATCCGGTGGCGAAGGCCGATCGTCGTGGTCTCGCGGAAGCAGGCATCGATCGCAGCATCGAGGGTCGCGACGCGGGCCAGGACGCGCACATGCGTCATCATCCGCCCCTTCTTGCCGAAGACCGCCATCTGCACGACGTCGAAGACGCCGTCCTCGGCGCGAAGTCGGTCGAGCCCCATGGCGAGATCCTCGCCGGACTGGTCGTCGACCTCGAACTCGATGACGGCGATCTCACGGTGCCCATCATCCGTCGTGCCCTCCTCGAAGACGAGGGCGCGCACGCAATTGCTGATCCCGGGCAGGACCTTCGACCCGAAGCCGATGCCGGTCACGCCAACGGCTTTCGGGGATCGGTCGGTCAGCCCCGGATCGCCGCAGAGATAGCGCAGGATGGCAGCCCCCGTGGGCGTCACGCGTTCTCCCGGTATCCCATCGTCGACGACGGCAAAGCCCCTCAGCAGCAGCGTTGTGGCCGGTGCCGGCACCGGGAGGGGGCCGTGCTGCGTCATCACCCGGCCCGACCCGAGCGGGAGCGCCGAGACGGTCCACCGTCGGGCATCGACCACGGCGATCAGGTAGGCGGCGGCGACGATGTCGGCGATGGAATCCCAGGCCCCGACCTCATGGAAGGCCACGGACTCGACGTCGATCCCGTGAACCTCGGCTTCCGCCTTCGCCAGTTGCGTGAAGATGCCGATGGCGTTGTCGCGGACCCGGGGTTGGAGACCGCAATGATCGATGTCCCGGCGAATATCCGCCCAGGGGCGGTGTCCGTGACCATGATCGCGGACGTGATGGTCATGGGAATGCTGACCATGAGGATGATCACGGGGAGGCGCCGCCTCGACCTGCGTCACGCGAAATCGACTGCCGGCGAGGATGCCGTCCTGGTGATCCGATCGCTCGATGCGGATCGACGGACCTCCGGCGGCCAGGACTGCCGCCGCCACACCCGCTTCGTGCTCGGGGAAGGCATCGAGAAGGGCCGCGGCGAACATGTCGCCGGCCATGCCGCCCAGGGCATCGAGGTGGATGTGCCTTGGCAACGAACGCTCGCGATGATGGACGTCGAAGGTTCAAACGCGAGGCGGGGCCGAAGGCTCCCGCGGCAACGGTGCGCAGGGTCTCTGCCAAGCTCTTCTCCGGGAAAGCCCTTCAGACACGCTACCAGGGTCGAGATTGCGCGTCCTCACTCTAGTGAACAGGGGATCGGTCACAGAGCCGGGAAGAGGATGCCGAGATCGCCAACGTCCTTCCAATGGTTGCTGCCTTTTCGGTTTGCACCGACGATGAATGATCGAAAGATATGCAGCTTGCGAAACCGGTGGCGACTCGCTGGAAAGAAATGAGATAAAATAAGGCATGCACATAATGATTGCATTCAACGTTTCGCCAGGAAGTACACCGTGCAACAATGGTGCAGAATATGTTAGAAACAGGCATCAGCGGGCGCAAAAAGTTGCAGCCCGATATGGAGACAACCTGTTATGTCTGCGGCATCTCCTAGAGAGTCGGCCAAAATCTACGCATTCGTGCCTCGGGCTCGCCCGATGCTTACCGGGCAGGGACCCGCACGGAAGCCATCCGACGATCATTCGACCCATCAGCAGCCGGTCTGCGAGTTCGGGGGCGGCTGGTATCATGATGCCGCGATCCAGGAAGCCGATCGCACCCGTCGGTCTTAAAGCAGAGCTGCAACGATCGATTCGTGGAGCAATCGAGGGTCGGAATAACGGTTCGCGCCTCACTCACAGCCTCGGCGCCCTCGCGTCCGACGTTGCCGCAGCGAGGGCGGAACACGGTGTCGCGCTGCGTGAGATCGCCTGCGCCATCCAGGAAATCGCTCCGAACGCCGGCTGCGTAATTCGGCACCATCGCACGGCCTCGCAAAGGCGCCGGACAGACCGGCATCGCCGTTGCCCAGGTCGTACAAGCGACCCCACAATCGTGTCGTCCCATTCCGAACGCTTGGGACGCGCGGTCTTGGAGTGTCTTGCCGACGTCGAGGCCGCTCAAGCGATGCCGAATATGGGCCTGAGCCAATCCGGATCGGGATTGATGTCCCGTGCAGCGGGAAAGAATAACGGGCAGGCGAAGCCCGTCCCTGCCACGGCGCGAATTTACCGAACGGCTGTTCACGTCTTTGTGAACTTGAGCCCTGAAACTTCCGTCGCCGCGGCTTCGTAATATTGCTCTTTTGCTTTATGTTACTAAGATCAACACTGCGTCTTGCTCACTCGATAACACTTTGAATTAACATATGTTTTCAGAAAACTGGTCCAACTGGGATTTTATCCTCGCAAAAAGGTTGCCATACTTGCATGTATTGTCTTAATAACTCCCGACCGACCTAAACGGTTGTGAGGAGGAGCGTCACGCCCATGGAAAAGATTTCCGACATCGACAACGCCGTCCCGAAGTTCGACTACGAGGCCGGTCGCCGCGCATTCATGCGCACCGTGGGCCTTGGCGCTGCGGGCGCCGCTCTCCTCGGCGCTGCGGGCGGTCCGGTCAACGCGCAGACCGCAACGGTCGGCGCGGCCGACGTGTTCAACTTCGCCCTGAACCTCGAGTATCTCGAGGCCGAGTTCTATCTCCGCGCCGCTTTCGGTCGTGGCTTGGCTGATGCCGACATCACCGGTACCGGCACCCTCGGCGCCGTCACCGGCGGTCGTCAGGTGACCTTCGCGACCCCCCTGATCCAGGGTTACGCCAACGAGATCGCCGACGACGAAGAGAAGCACGTCCGCTTTCTGCGCAATATCCTCGGCAGCGCGCGCGTCGCTCGTCCAACGCTGAACTTCACCGACAGCTTCAATGCCCTGGCTCGCTTCTCCGGCCTCGGCAACACCTTCGATGCCTTCGCCAACGAGACCAACTTCCTTCTCGCGGCCTTCGTGTTCGAGGATGTCGGCGTGACCGCCTACAAGGGCGCTGCTCCGCTCATCCGCAACAACGAGTTCCTCGAAGCGACCGCCGGTATCCTTGCCGTCGAGGCGTACCATGCGGGCCTCGTGCGCGGCGTGCTCGCCGGCCGCGGCCTCTACCAGCAGGCCCAGGCGATCTCCGACCTTCGCGACTTCTTCGACGGTCCGAGTGACCTCGATTTCGGCATCGGCACCGCTGCCCGTCCGGACATCGTCCCCACCGACGCGAATGGGCTGGCCATCAGCCGCACGCCGGGTCAGGTTCTGGCGATCGTCTATGCCAGCGGCACCGCGCAGCCCGGCGGGTTCTTCCCGAACGGCCTGAACGGCGCCGTTCGCTAGTCTAGACCTGACCCCGACGGGGCAGCGCTTCGGCGCCGTCCCGTCGGGGTCAGACCTTTCTCGGGCCTGCGATCTCTCCCGGTGCGGATGTGGGCCTGCTGATCGACGGCTTTGCCTGTGTGATCCTCTCGCTCATCGTGATCGAGGACATCCGCCGGTTCCGAATTCGAAACGGCTGGGTCCTGTCCCTCGTCGCGTTGTTCGCGGTATCCTGCATCGTCGGGAACGCAGAAGTCTCCTGGATCTGGCACGCGGTGTTCGCGGCGATTGTTCTTGTCGCGATGCTCGGCGCCTTCCATCTGCGTCTGATTGGAGCCGGAGATGCCAAGCTGCTGTCGGCCGCGTCCCTGTGGATCGGACCCGAAGGTGCGACGACGTTCGCGGTCGCACTTCTATCGTTGACGATCCTGTATTGCCTCGGAGCGATAACGGACATGCTGCCTAAAAGGCGCGCAGGCGAAAAGATTGAGATCCCCTTCGCACCCAGCATTGCGGTCGCCTGGCTGGCGACAATTGCCATTACGTATGTTTAAGTCTTGTTTAAGCTTGAGCAAATCCACAATTCGCCGGGGGAACGACGACCCAGTCCGATTGACACCTGCCGGGCTTTAAGGGATCAGTAACCCTGTCGTGGGCGTTGCCCATACGATCGAGTACGGTGTTCCGCGCGTCGCGCGGCAAGCGGATCGAGAAACCCATGAAGCATCTGATCAAGCGCTTTTGTCGTGAGGACGAGGGTGCGGCCATGGTCGAGTACGCGCTGCTCATCGCGCTGATCGCCCTTGTCGCCATCGTCGGCATCACATCCACCGGTACGAGCCTGAACGCGCAATTCGCGAAGATCAGTTGCAAGATCGCGACGCCCTCGGCCGATTGCACGCAGGCTCAATGACGGGCTCGGCCGCACGCCTCGCCTGTCTCGGTCGGCGGCCGCGGCTCCTCGGTACTCTGCGTTGTCGCAACGGCGGTTCGCGTCCTAGGCCCCAATTGAAGGGACGACTCGCGTGAGGGGTTCGTCGGCTATCTCCCTCGTCGTCGCGCTCCTGTTCGGGGCGCTCGCGGCGTTTCTCGCGCGCGGGCTCCTGCTCGGCGTCGAGACGCAAGGCAAGCGCCCGGCCCAGGGACGGGTCGTGGTTGCGGCGGCCCCGGTGGGCTTCGGTGCGCCGCTGACGGAGGCGAACCTTCGGGAAGTCGAATGGCCTGTGGGCGAGACCCTCGACGGGTCGTTCGCCACCATCGCCGACCTGACGAAGGAGGGTCGGCGCCTCGCACTCGCCCCCATTCAGCGCAACGAACCCATTCTGGGCAGCAAGATCACCGCGCCCAACCAGCGTGCCACGCTCTCGACGCAGATCGAGGAGGGCATGCGTGCGGTCACGATCCGGGTCGATGAGGTTCGCGGGGTCGCGGGCTTCGTTCTGCCGGGCGACCGGGTCGACCTGATTCTCACGCGTGGCGAAGGCGGCACCCAGGACTCGGCCTACGCCGACATGCTGATCCAGAACGCCAAGGTGCTGGCGATCGATCAGGTCGCCGGCGACCGCCAGGACAAGCCGACTGTGGCTAGGGCGGTCACGCTCGAGCTCTCGGTGCAGCAGGCGCAGAAGGCGATCCTGGCCCAGGGCGTCGGACGGCTTTCTCTGGTCCTCCGGCAGACCGGCGAACCGATCGCGGCCGCCTCCGAGCGGGTGACCTCGGCCGATCTCGGTCCCGGCCAGTCGACGGCGGCCAAGAACCAGATCGCCGAGCTGACCGCCCAGGTCGAGGCCTTGCGCAAGGCGGCGGAAGCCGCCGATGCCCGTGCGGGTGAAGGAACCCGCGCGCAACTGGCCGAGATGGAGATGCGTCTTCGTGGAGAACTGGGCCGCCAGGCGATGCCGCCGGGCCTCTCTCCCGCCGCCCCGCCGCCGCCCAAGCTGACGATCAACGTGATCCGCAACGGCTCGAAGCGGGAACCGTATTCCGTCGATGCCGAGGAGTGATCGCCCCCGGCTTTTGCGCACCGCGTTCATGAGCCACGGTCGATAGGCAACGCCGCGGCTCCGTTCTGTCATGCTCTTCCCGGGCGACGTCCCGCGCATGGTTCGCCTCGAATGTTGCGTCTGGAGCCTGCGTGAAGTGTTTTATCATTGCCGCCGACCGCGGCGACTCGCGGGTCCGGTCGCTGGCCAAGATCGTGGAGTCCCTCGGCTACACGCTCTCCTACGCAACCGGCATCGACGTGCTGCGGTCGGAGCGATCCTTCACGGACGCGCGACGACCCCTCGTCCTGGTGCCTGACCTAGGCAGCGGTGCCCTGGCCGAACCCGCCCTCCGGCTGGCGCAGGACGAGCAGGGACGGGCCTTCGTCGTCTACGTCGCCGAGACCCTCGCGCCCGATCTATACAAGGCGCTCGTGCGCAGCCAGGCCGGAGAGTGGATCGGCTGGGGCACCTGCGCCCAGGAACTGCGCGAACTCACCAAGGCGATGGCCGGCGCCGAGACGCCGGAGCGGACTGCCAAGGTGGTGAGCTTCCTCCCCAGCAAGGGCGGCGTGGGCAACACCACCCTCGCCCTGGAGTCGGGCATCCATCTCTCCACGCGCCGCAAGCGGCCGGTGCGACTGGCCCTGCTCGACCTCAACCTGCAGGGCGGAACGCTGGCGGACGCCCTCGACATCGAGCCGCGCTTCGAGGTCGGCGAGATCATCGCGCAGCCCGAGCGCCTCGACGAGCAGCTGATCGACGTCTTCACGAGCCGGCACACGCCACGCCTCGACGTGTTCGCGGCGCCGCATCGCCGGATCGCCCTCGGGGATGTGCGGCCCGAGATCGTGTTCACGTTCATCGACGCGATCGCCAAGCGCTACGAGGCGGTGCTGATCGACCTGCCCCATGCCTGGGTCGCCTGGATCGACAACATCCTCCAGGGCTCGGACGCGGTGGTGCTGTCGGGCGGGGCGACGGTTCCGGCCCTGCGCGGACTCACGCAGACCCTCGCGCATCTCGACGGCCTCGCGATCCCTGCAAGCAAGCTCGCCGTCGCGGTGAATGCCTGCGAGACCGATCTCCTCGGCCGGGTGACGCGCCGGACAGAGATCGAGCGTCCGCTCGCGGGAAGGTCCCTGTTCTGCATCCGGCGCGACGCATCCGCCGCCGACGGCGCGCTCGATGCCGGCCGGTCCTTGCTGGAGATGTCCCCCAACGCTAGGGTGAGTGCCGACATCCGGCGCTTGGCGGAGTGGTGCGGCACGGCGGCGAGTCTCGCTTAGAGCCCCCATCGGAGTTCCCATGACTGGATTGTCGGGCCGCTGGCGCGTCCCTCCCGCGGTCGCACCCACGCCGACCCATACCCCACGCGAGCCGCAGGCTCCTGCGCCGGTGCCCGACATCGTCGTTCCGGCCGCGCCGCGCTCGACGCTGACGGACGCCAAGGTCAAGCTGCATGGCCAGATCATCGACGAGTTCAACCTCGCGCTGATCGACAAGGTCTCGCAGGAAGACCTCGCGCGTCAGGTCGGGCGCTTCGTCGCCGAGTACGCCTTGCGGGAACGGCTCGCCCTCAACCAGCGCGAACTGGAGATGTTCTCGGCGGAGGTACTCGACGAGATGATCGGTCTCGGGCCGATCGAGCCGCTGTTGAAGGATCCCAGCGTCAGCGACATCCTGATCAACGGCCATCGCTCCGTCTTCGTCGAGCGCGCCGGCCAGCTCGAGCCGACGCCGGTCCATTTCAAGGACGAGGCGCACCTTCTGCGGATCGTCAACAAGATGGTCGCGGCGGTCGGTCGGCGCATCGACGAATCCTCGCCGATGGTTGATGCGCGCCTCCCCGACGGGTCCCGCGTCAACGTGGCGATCAGGCCAATCGCGGTGGACGGGCCGCTGGTCTCGATCCGCAAATTCTCCAAGCGCCCGATCTCGATGGAGCGCCTCGTAGAGCTCGGTGCGCTACGCGGCCCGATGGCGGATCTCATGAAGGCGGCGGTGCGGGGCCGCATCTCCCTCGTCGTCTCGGGCGGCACCGGCTCGGGCAAGACGACGATGCTCAACGCCCTGTCGGCCTACATCTCGCCTCGGGAGCGGCTGATCACCATCGAGGACGCGGCCGAACTCCAGCTGCAGCAACCGCATGTGGCGCGCCTCGAGACGCGACCGCCGAGCGTGGAGGGACGCGGCGAGATCCGCCAGCGCGAACTCCTCAAGAATGCCCTGCGGATGCGGCCCGACCGAATCATCCTCGGGGAGTGCCGCGGCGAGGAGGCCTTCGACATGCTCCAGGCGATGAATACGGGCCACGAGGGCTCGATGACCACCATTCACGCCAATACCCCGCGCGATGCGCTCGCCCGCGTGGAGCAGATGATCGGCATGGCGGCGGCCAATATGTCGGCCTCCTCGATCCGCAGCCAGATCGCGTCGGGCATCCAGCTCCTGCTGCAGCTCCAACGCCTCAGCGACGGCCGCCGGCGCGTCACCAGCATCAGCGAGGTGACGGGGATGGAGGGAGACGTGATCCAGATGCAGGAGATCTTCCGGTTCGTCCGCGAGGGCGTGGACGAGAACCATCAGGTGATCGGCACCTTCCGCGCCACCGGGGTTCGGCCGAAATTCCTGCAGGAGCTCAAGGCGCAGGGCATCGAGATGCCGGGTCAGGCCTTCGATCCCACGGTATCGCTCTGATCCCGTCGCATCCCGCCCCACCGAGGGCGGGATGCGACGGCCGTCTCTCAGCGGATGGCGCCGTTGGTGCCGTTCGGGAAGAATCCGCCCGGCTGGAGCGCGGCGTTGCCATACGCAATGGCGAGCACCTGCTGCGGCGTCCGGCTGAAGGCGATGCTGTTGGCGTCGGCCGGAACGATGTTGGGGACCGCTGCCGTACCGAGACCCTGGTCGATGTCGCTCGGGCCATCGAAGTAATCGCGCAGATCGGAGACCTGCTGAGCCTGGGTGAACAATCCGCGCTGGGCGAGGAAGGTCCGCAGGAGGCCGGCGTGATAGCCTTCCGTGGCCAGAAGGCCTCCGGCACCTTCGAGGAACTCGTTGTTGCGGATCAGCGGCGTGGCGCCTTTCAGGGCCGTGACGCAGACATCCTCCAGAATGAATCCGGCGATCAGGAAGTTCTGATCGTTGGCGAAGGCATCGAAGGTCCCGTTCGGCGGCACCAGGCCGGCGAAGCGGGCAAAGACGGTGAAGCTCTGGCTCAGGTCGATCGCCGGGCGAGCGATCCTGCCGCTCCCGAGGATATTGCGCAGGAAACGGGCATGCCCAACCTCGTCCGCCGCCAGTTCCTCCGCGAGGGCGCGAACGAGCGGATCGGTGAACGGAACGGCGCGGCCGCCGATGACCCCTCCCTGCGTACCGGTGCCTTCGATATCTCCGGCGCCCAGGGTCGTGCCGTACGCGGCATGCAGATACAGCTCGGCACCGAGATACTCGAAATTGAGCGCGAAGTTGAAGACGTCGGCCGCGCTCGGCGCTTGCGCCTGTGCGCTGCCGAAGGATGCTCCGCCGAGCGCGAGTGCTCCCGCCGCAGTCAGGCCGAAGGATTGAAGAAAGGCCCGGCGACCCGCCGTGAGATCGATTCCGGTCGACGCCGCGGTCGGCATGATTTCGGCTGATGAGGTCATATGATCATCACTTCCTGTGCAGGAAACTATATCGGCTCTAAACGAGCCATGGCAAAGTGCATCGGCGAAGCATTGTTGGTGTTGGCAACATATGAACGAGCAAGAGCAGGTCAATAACGTAGGTTACTGCTTTGCTAAGCTAGCGAAATCGTGAGTCGCGGTGGAAACAGTCAAGTTAACTGGGAATTTACTGGTCAGTTTACTGCTTAGTTCCTATTATGTCCCGCCGTGCTGTCTCTTATCGCCGCTGTACCGGCGGGCCGGATCGAGCATTCCACGGGAGCGGCCAATTGGATCGAGCGAATGCCACCGAGGCAGGCTCCCATTCCGGACATTCCATCGGTTCGCACAGGGCATCGGCATCTGCGGTCGGCATCGATGCCCGACGGCTGCCCATCGCAAGCGGGATTGCCTCGCGGATCTGTCGAGGGATGCCCGGAACGGTGCTATAGGAGGCGTCGCGCAGGGTTTCGAAAACGCGTGCGACGCCTCCTTGTCCAGGCGTTCCAACGTTTGGAGTTTCGCGGAAAACATGGCGCGGCATCAACGCGACGGGTCGAGCGTGTCGGGATCACAGGGTTCGGCCGACACTGGCAGGGAGCGCCGCAATGGCTGAGCCCTGGCTGATCTATGTCTTGATCTTCGCGTTCTCGGTCGTGGCTGCCCACCAGCTTCAAGCAGGGCTCGCGGGCGCGCTGCGTGGTCGCAAAAGTGTACGTCGGCGCCTGTTCGACCTTGGTGGGCCGAGCCAGGCCGCCGAACTCGATACCCTGCGCCGGCGCTCGACCGGACAATTCGTCCTCACGGCGCAATGGAATCGGCTGCTGCTGCAATCGGGCACACAGGCGAGCTCGGCGGCTCTGGGGATGCGCGGTCTCGGCATCGCCCTCGTCTTCCTCGTTCTGCTTCCGGTCCCGGGCGTCTGGCTGAGGCTCTGCGCCAGCCTGCTCGCGTCCGGCCTCCTCGTACTGCTGTATCTGCGCATCAAACGCGCGCGCCGCCTCGCGCGCTTCGGCGAGCAGCTGCCGGAGGTGCTCGACGTCATCGTCCGGTCGCTGAGGGCCGGGCATCCGCTGCCGGTCTCGCTCTCCCTCGTGGCACGCGAAACGCCGGAGCCGGCAGGTCCGGAATTCGCCCTCGTCGTCGACGAGATGAATTACGGCCGCAGCATCTCGGAGGCGCTCGAGGGGCTGCACCAGCGGGTCGGGCATCCCGAGCTCGCCTTCGTGGTCGCCGCGATCTCGATCGCGAACCAGACCGGTGGCAATCTCGGCGAGATCCTGAGCCGGCTCTCGCGGATGCTGCGCGACCGTTTCCGGCTCACACGCCGGGTGCGGGCTCTGACGGCCGAGGGCCGCTTCAGCGGCTACGCGCTGAGCGTCATGCCGGTCGCGCTCTTCGTCCTCATCAACCTCGTCAGCGCCGCCTACTACGCCGAGTTCTGGGCGAGCCCCGTCTCGGGCACGGTGACCGGCATCGCGGTCGGCTTGCTCGTCCTCGGAAACCTCGTCATCTACCGCCTCGTCAACTTCAAGGTCTGAGGCGGTGCCGGGCTCGACCATCCTCCTCGTGACGGTCCTCGCCTTCGCGAGCGTCGCCCTCGCCCTGTACACGGGCAGTGCGGTCCTGGCCCGTCGCGAAAGGCTGCGCCGCCGTTACGGCGGGCTCGGTGCGCCGGCAGCCACCGCGGAGGAGATGGAACTCGCACAGGAGAGCTGGCTCGACATCGACCCCGCCCGCCTCGGCCTCGACCTCGACGCCCGCCGGGCGCTGCGCCGGGACCTGATCCGCTCAGGCTACTTCGCGCCTTCCGCGGTCGTCGTGTTCACCTTGGCCCGGCTCGCGCTCCTCATCGGCCTGCCGACCCTGGGTACGCTCGTCGTGACGCGCCTGCTGCCGAACCCCGGCGGACTGGAGATCGCGCTGATCGCCGTCATTCTCCTCATCGTCGCCCATTACCTGCCGCGGGCCTATCTGAGCCGGCGCCAGCGCCATCTCACCGAGCGCTACCGGTCCGTCTTTCCGAACTTCCTCGACATGCTGGTGGTCTGCATCAATGCCGGCCTCGGCCTCGACGCGGCCCTCGACCGCGCCGCCAGCGAGCTCGCCGCATCGGACGCGGAGTTCCGTGCCAATTTCGACATGATGGCCGGCGAGATGCGGGCCGGAAAGAGCACGCCCGACGCGCTCAAGGCCTGCGCCGAACGGCTCGGATTGCCCGAGGCGCGCTCGTTCGCGGCCCTCCTCCAGCAGACGATCGAACTCGGGACCGACGTGGCCCTGGCGCTCACCACCTTCTCGGACGAGATGCGGGAGAAGCGAATGTCGCGGGCGGAGGAGAAGGCGACCTCCCTGCCCCCGAAGCTCACGCTGCCGCTCGGCCTCTTCATCTTTCCCGTCGTGCTGATCGTGATCCTGGCCCCCGCCGTCATGAAGGTGATCCGTGCCACGGGCCCCTGAACGGAAGCCGGCCCGTGCGCCGAATGGGCTCGGCGCCACCCTGCGCGCCGCGCGCGACGACGAATCGGGAGCAGCCATCATCGAGTTCGCCCTGCTGCTGCCGATCCTGATCCTGCTCGTCTTCGGCTGCTTCGAGCTCGGGCGCGCCCTCCTCGTGCGCCAGGCCATGGAGGGGGCCGTGAGGGCGGGCGCCCGCAGCCTCGCCCGTGTGCCGGACCCGAGCTGCCGGCCCGGTTGCTCGCTCGGCGCCGCCCGCGCCGTACGCCTGACCGTCGACCAGATCCTCGCCAATACCGGGCTGCCGCCGGGCGCGGTCTCGGCCGAGCCGGCGGCGGATGCGCCCTACGGCACCGTCGTCATGGAGGCGAGCGTCGCGATCGACGTCTCGTTCCTCGACACGGCGACGTTCCGGAAGCGCTGGGACCTGAACGTCCGCCATCAGGAGCAGCGCGTTGGCGAGTAGGACATTCGCGGCATTCCACAGGGAGGAGGACGGGGCGGCCCTGATCGAGGCGGCCCTGATCCTGCCGGTCCTGCTGATGATCGTCTTCGGGCTGGCCGACCTCTCGCTCTACTTCTGGCAGCGGGGCCTTGCCACGAAGGCCGTCGATCTCGGGGTGCGCGCCGCCATCGTGTCGGATGCGGTGGCGCAGGGGCCGGGGCTGACCCCGTCCGAGAGTGCGAGCTACTGGTTCGGGATGCCCCCGGGGGCACGCTGCTTCCCGGGCGGCGGGAGCGCCGCGGAACCGAGCGGGGCCGGCGGTTGCCCATCCTTCAGCGTGACCTGCGACCTTGCGCGAGGCTGCGACTGCCCGGGTGTGAGCTGCGGCTTCGGGTTCTCGCAGGCCAACCTCGCCCCGATCCTCGACGCCATGAGGGCCGTGCTGCCTCGGCTCGAACCCGCCAACCTCCGGATCACCTACAGCACGAACGGGCTCGGCTATGTCGGACGCCCGCCCCCGGTCCCCGTCGACGTCACCGTGCAGATCGTCGACCTCGCCTTCGACCCGATCTTCGCCGGCCTGCTGTTCGCCGGATCGCTGCCGCTCGGCGCCTCGGCGACCCTGCCGAGCGAAGATCTCGTGACGCGCCGATGAGCGTCGTCACGCCGTACCCTCCTTTCCTGCGGCGGTTCCTCCGGGATCAGGACGGCTTCGTCCTCGTCTTCGCCGCCGTCTGCATTCCCGCTCTCATCGGCTTCCTCGGTCTCGCCATCGACGGCGCCCGGCTCATGACCCTGGACACGCAGCTCGCCGCAAGCGCCGACGCTGCCGCCCTTGCTGCCGCGAGCCAGCTCGACCGCACCGATTCGGCGATCCCCCAGGCGCGGGACGCGGCCAACGCGCTCTCGAATGGTGCCGCCTTCTCACGGCGTAACCGCGACACGCCCCGCCTCTCGCTTCGCTTCGCCGAGAACCTCTCGGATCTGCGTGCCGATGCCGGCTACAGCCTGCCCGACGGTGAAGGAGCGAGGGCGGTCTATGTCGAGGTGACGACCGGCGCCTACACCCTGACCACCAGCCTGCTCCAGTTCGTCGGCACCCCGATCCGCCGCAAGGCGGTGGCGGAGGCGCAGTACTATGCCTGCGACGTCACTCCCCTGCTGCTGTGCCAAGCGGATCCGGAGCGCTTCGCCGCCACCGCGCGGCCGGGCCGGCAATACCTGCTGCGCATGGACGGCAACATCGCCGACGGCTCGGTGGTGCCCCTCGACAAGCCGGACGACATCGGCAGCCGCACGACTTTGCGCAACCTCGCATCGGATGCGCCCGCTTTCTGCTACGGCGACAACGTCGCCCTGCGCCGGACCATCCCGCCCGGCGATTTCGACGACGCCGTCAACATCCGGTTTGATCGCTACTTCAACGGGGTGGCGGCGGTCGCGAGCGACCTTGCCGCCTTTCCTCCCGCCCCCAACGTGATCCAGGGCCGCCATCTGAACGCGTGCTCCTCGCCTCCCGCGGGCGGCGACGTCAACCCGCCCTACCATCTGCCGCGCGACGTCGCCTATCGCGTCGTCAGGCCGTCCTCCACCTACGACCAGGGGCTCGGGGACTGGGCTCTGACGGCGGCCTATGGCGGATTGGGCGAGATCGCGGTGACGCGGGGAATCGACGAGTACATCCTGTGGAATCACTCCGACAAGGACCGCGGCTTCCAGGATTCCCTGCGAGAGGCGGCGACCCGCTACGAGATCTACCTGAAGGAACTCGGTCTCACGCCCGCGACCGAGGGACAGCCGGTCGTGACCCGGGGCAATGCCCTGATGGGCAAGACCATGGCCACCGGCGGCCCTCTCACCGGCCCTCTCGCCTTCGTGCGGGAGAGCCCGATCCCGATCTGCTATCCGGGGACGCGTCCGGCGACGGACGCCCGGCGCCGGATCCTCTACCTGTCGGTCGCCGATTGCCGCGACCTCACCGCCGACGCGGCGCGGCTGTCGCGGCACGTCGCGAAGGTTTTCCTCACGGAACCCGCGAGCGGCGGCGGCCTTCTGGTCGAGCTGGTCGCGCTGCTGACGCCGCGCCGCGACGACGGCAAGCTGCGCCCGGTCGTCCAGCTCGTCGAGGCACGGTGATCGTGACGGCGATCGGTCCACATCGCCGGCCATGCGTCCGGGTTTGCCGGCAGGTTGCCGATCCGGTCGCCATCCGCCAAAGGTCGCGCGCCGAGGATCAAGATCCCGGCTGGGCCCCATGAACGGATCGGGATCCTTGAACGGTGCCGTCGACACGCAGGGCGATGCGGGGCCAATGCTTTGGAGGAATGCCCGGATCACGACCACTCCGCCGGCCGGGCCGCTCGTCCTCGGCCTTCGCGGTGCCGCGCTCGGGATACAGGGGTTCGTTCATGGCCGCACGGAAAGGATGGCGAGCATGCGTCTCGTCCTGCTGCAGGCCGGGCACCGCTGCGAATCTTCGCATCTCTTCCTGCAGGATGGCCTGCTCGGACCCTTGGGCTCGAACACCAACGTCGCTGCCGGCGATCGGATCGACGGCAGGTTCTACGTCTCGGCGACCTTCCCGCCCGGTCCCGATCTCGTCACCGGTCCGGCCGTCGTCGAGGCATGCATCACCTGGAGCGATCGCTCGGTCAGCAAGGTGGTTCTCTGCACCGTCGAGATCCTCCGGATCGATCCGCTCATGAATGCCGGGCCGGCATCGTCGAAGCGCGTCGGCATCGCGCTCGCGACCTACAACCCGGACCTCACCCTGTTTGCCCGCCAGATCGCCTCCATTCGGGATCAGCGCCATACGGAATGGCTGTGCGTGATCTCCGACGACGGCTCACGGCCCGAGACGCTGGCGTCCATCGCCGACACGGTCCGGGACGATCCGCGCTTCCGCCTCCTGCCGCCGGGTGCGCGGCTCGGCTTCTACCGCAACTTCGAGCGGGCCTGTGCCGCGCTTCCCCGGGATTGCGCCTTCATCGCCTTCAGCGATCAGGACGATATCTGGATGCCCCATCGCCTCGCCACGCAGCTCGATGCCGTCACCGGCTTGGACGACGCCTGCTGCTACTCCGACATGGAGATCGTCGATGCGGCGGGGATGGTCCTGTCGCCGACCTTCTGGCTCCACCGCAGTTCGCGTTACGGCAATCTCAACGGCCTGTTGCTCGGCAACGTGGTGACGGGCATGACGATCCTGGCGCGTCGCGAGCTCGTGGAACGTGCGCTCCCGTTCCCGGCGACGCCGAGCCTCACCTATCACGACCATTGGATCGGCCTCGTCGCCGAACGGCTCGGAAGCCTGCGCTACCTGCCCGAACCGCTGGTGCGCTATGTCCAGCACGGGGGAAACCATACCGGTGCCCTCTACGCAACATGGCCGTCCGGTGCGATCCTCGCCCAGGCACTCCGCCGCATCGTCCGGTTTACAAGGACCGGTCTTCTCGGTGGTCGGTTTCTCAATGCCTTGCGCGAGCCCCATCTCCTCGACTGGATGGATCAGGAACCAACCCGGTTGAGGATCCTCGTAGACCGACTTGTCGTCGGACCGCCGAAACCGGGGGACCGTTCGGTGGGACGTCTGGCGCGAAGCTTCGGGGCATTGCGGATCGCGACCTGCGGTGCGGCCTGGGACGACAACTACCGGCGGGGCTACGCCATCGAGCTCGGCCTCGGCGTTCTCCTGAAGGCCGTGATCCTCGCCATGCACCGACGCGGCTGGATCCGACGGGCCGCAGGCGACGTGTGATGAGGCCAAGGCGGCAATCACCGCCGACAGCGCAAGAAGGTCGTGAGAGTTTTGGCTATCCTGACGTCCATGAAGCGCCTCGCCTCTCGTCTGCCGCGTCGGGTGCAGGCTTGGCGCGGGCGGCACGTCGCATCAATCCCATGGTTCACGATCTATGACGGCGGCGTCGTAGTGGCTCTCGACGCCCCCCGGCAACCGGACGAGATTCGCATTTCCATCCGCATCGACGACGGGGCGGAGCAGGTGCTGCCGGTGTCGCGCATGGCCCGCATCGACGACGTGCCGCTCGCTCTGACGTATTTTTCATCCGATCTCCTCGCGTCGGCCTCACGCTGCACGCTGACGGTGTCGACGAAAGGCCGCCTGCGCCGGGAGCAATTCACGATCGGTCCCGGTCGCTACGCCGGACACGTCTCGGGCCTGCGTGACTACTGCCTCGAAGGTTGGGTTTCGCCGCTGTTTCCGACGGCGAATCCGATGGTGCAGCTTGTCGTCGACGGGGTTGCGGAGGAGCCTCGCCGCCTCGATCGTCATCACCCGGAGTTGATGCCGGCGGGAAGCCAAGGGGGATGGAACGGGTTTCGCCTGCCCTTGCCGCCGGGCGCGCTCGATGGACAGCCTCATCATCTTGCGGTCCGCGCCGGCGAAACGGTCTTCGAATTCGGCGCCTGGGCTCCCAGGCCGCTCTACGACTTCGACTACAAGACGCTCGACTGCCTCGCGGGCTGGTACTTCGACGAGGCGGCCGGCGATTTTCCAACCAGCATCCGTATCGAGAAAGACGGGGTCACAACCGCCGTGCTCAAAACGGGCTTCCGACCGGATCTCAAGGCCGCGTTCGGTCGAGACTGCGCCGGATACAACTTCCATGACGTCGAGATCGAACCCGGCAGCACGCTGATCGCCGGACCCGAGGGAGCCGGGATGGTCGTCGGCCGGCTCGGCAAGGATCTGATCGCGCGCGTCGATGCGCGCCGCGCCGAGGCGCGGGCCCTGCTGCTCGGCCAGGACACCCCGACCGAGACGCTGGCCGCGCGGCGGACGATCCGCAACGGCATCGTCGCAACCGAGCGAACCACTCGGCTGACGGATCTGAGCTTCCGGCCCGCGGGCCCGTCGCCCTCCGTCCCGGCGGACATCGTCCGGGACTTGGCGCCGACCGGCGCGCCGCCCGTCTGCGCCATCGTGCCGGTCTATAACGGCCTGTCGGATCTCAGGCTCTGCCTCGCCTCGTTGATCCCACAACTGCGCGACGGCCGCCTGCGCGCTATCGTCATCGACGACGGCTCGCCGGACCCCGAGGTGGGCCGGTACCTGTCAGACCTCGACGCGAAGCGCCATCCCGGCCTGACGATCCTGACGAACGCGGCGAACAGCGGCTTCATCGCCACCGTCAATCGCTGCCTCACCCTCCTCGAAGCCGGCGAGGACGTCCTGCTTCTGAACGCGGATACGATCGTGCCGCCGGGCGTCGTCGAGAAACTAGCGAACCATGCTCACGGTCAGCCCGGCATCGCCACGGTCACGCCGATGTCCAACAATGCGACCATCCTGAGTTTTCCGAGAACGACGGAGCGGAATGGGCCGGCCCTCGGCCTCGACGTCGCCGTCATCGACGATGCCTTCGCGTCGGAGGCCAGGGCACCCGCAATCATCCCGACGGGCGTCGGTTTCTGCATGTATATCAACCGCCTCGCACTCGACGAGGTCGGGCTGCTCTCGCCCGAATGGGGCCGCGGCTACTGCGAAGAGGTCGACTGGTGCCTCACCGCGCGCGACCTCGGGTGGGTTCACCTCGCCGCGACGGACACCTTCGTGATCCACGAAGGTTCCGTCTCGTTCACCACCAAGGAGCGACTGGCGATCCTGGCGACGAACCACGTGCGGCTCGAGGCGCTCTATCCGGAATACATGGACGAAGTGCGGGCCTTCGAGCGCGCCGACCCCTTCGCGGATCTGCGTATCGGCGTGCTGTCACGGCTGCTGCGCGGCCGTTTCCGTCACCTTACGCTTCACGTGACGCACGGATGGGGAGGCGGCACCAGGCGATACGTGGAAGATCTGTGTGCCCTCCCTCGCGGGACCGACCAGGAGATCGCCGTCCTGAGTCCGGCTGCGAAGGGCAGCGCCGGCAAGCCACTCACGCTCGCCTTCGACGGTGCGGGGCTTGCCCTGACCCTGGATCCCGGACGGGTCGAGAGCATGCTGGCGGCCATCGAGGCCGGCGGCGCGACCATCATGATCCACGTCAACTCGCGACTGATTTTCGGATCCGATTTCCTGACGCATCTGCTCTCGGGTGCGCGGCCCTACGTCGTCATGCTCCATGACTTCCAGTGGTACTGTCCGCGCGTTCACCTCGCGGATCGCCGCATGTTCTATTGTGGCGAGCCACCGGTGGGCGTGTGCCAGCACTGCGTATCCGAAGACGTCGGCTACGATTTCGGTGATCAGGATGAACTGATCAATTCGGATCTCGAATCCTGGATCGGTTTCAATACCGGCATCCTGAAGGGCGCCACGCGGCTGCTCGCACCCTCGCAGGACACGGCCGACCGCTACGCACGGCGCCTGGGCCTCGATGGCATCGTCGTCGTCCCACACCCCGAGCCGCCGACCCGCGATGCGTTGCCGATCGCGACTCGCGAAGCCGCGCCGCGTCGTCCTCTGCGCTTGGCCGTCGTCGGTGCGATCGGGCGACACAAGGGCTTGGATCTCCTGCGGCGCATGGTCGAGCACACGGCCCGGAACCGCATTCCGTTCTTCCTCACGGTCATCGGCTACATCCCAGACGACGCGTTCCTCGAGTCCTACGGCAACGCCAAGGTGACAGGGAAGTATCGGCCTTCCGAGTTGCAGGACCTCCTCGCCGAGGCGGATCCCGACTTCGTGTTCCTGCCGAGCGTGTGGCCGGAGACGTATTCCTACGTGCTCTCGGAGGTCTGGCAGGCGGGCCATCCGGTCGTCGCCTTCGATTTCGGCGCGCCGGCCGAACGCATCCGGGCGGTCGGAGGGGGCGTGTTGATACCTCCGTCCCGGGACACCCGTGCCGTCCTCGACAGCCTCATGGAGGCCCGGCGCGAATTGGCAGCGATCCGCATCCCGCCCGCTGCCGAGCGGACGGCCGCAACGCTCGATGCCTATTATCGCCAGAGCGAAGCCGGGTCGGTCCCTTGGCCCCTGGCAACCGAGGCGAGGAGAATCGCCGCGATCTCCTGAGCGGGGACCACGGTGCCATGTCATGGCCAGCCTGGCTTCCCCAGCCATCGGAACCCGGCTTTAAGGATGCCGTGGGTAGCGTGGCCCATGCCGCGCACCCTGAATGTCCAGACCTTCGGCTCGATCGTGGTGATCGGTGCGTTCGCGGCCGCGGAGGCGGCATCCGCCTACCTGGCGGCCTGTCCCGCTTCGCCGGTCGCCTGGTATCTGAACCTCGCGGTGTTCCGTCCCTTCGATCTCGCCCGGGCCGAGACCTCGCCGCTGCACATCCTGTTCGGCCCCGCTGCCTTGCCGGCGGCCCTCGGGCTCCTCGTCGTCACGCTCCTCGTGCGCGCGATCAGATTCCGCTTCGGGATCGCGGCGATCGCCAATGTCTGCTTCGCCTGCACCGCAGCCCTCGTCCACGCCTGGCTCGATGACGGCGCAGTCCTGCGATCGGCCTCGCTGCTGCCGGTGGCAGCCCTCGACAGGCCGGACCTCGCCGTCATCGCCCTCATGGTGGCGAGTTCCCTCGTCGCCTTCGCCGCCAGCCACGTCTCGTTCGCGAGACGCATCCGCACGGACCGCAAGCTGTCGGACCCGATCGCGGAACCGGCGCCGTGACGTCCTGGCGCACGCTTGCCGCCTGTGCCTCGCTCGCCTTTGCTTCCGTATCCGGCCAGGGCACGGGTCTCGCCCAGGGTCTCGGCGCCGAACGCAGCACCGACAGGACCTATGTGCTCGGCCGCGCCGGCTGGTCGCTGGAGCGGTTCGGCGCCGACATCGCGATCCTGCGGGCGGACGTGACACCCGATCGAGCAGGAGCCGGGCCACCCGGCCTCCTCGTCCTGTCCTGCGATGCCGGCGAGCGCCGATGGCGGCTCGCCCTGCCGGAGAGCCTTCAAGCCCGCCAGGGCCACGCCACCTCCGCGACGATGCTCCTGCAGGTCGCGAAGCCCGCCGGAGCCTACCGCGTTACGAGGATCGGGATCGCCGGAAGCCGGGTTCTCACGGTGACGGAAACGGGGCCGCCCAATGACGGGTTCGTGCCCTTCTTCGTGCGGCTTCTCAAGGCCGGGACCCACCGGCTCGACCTCCTCCTCAAGGTCCAGGGAGCCAAGCCCTCAACCGTTCTCGCCGCCTACATCCTCTCGCCCATCGTCCAGAGGACGGATCTGGTCGCCTTCGACGACTTCCTGGCGACCTGCACCGCGGTCCCGCGCTGAAACGTCTCTGCCGTAACGGCGCCACGGTCGGCGAGTAATGGGGATGACGAGCGATGGACGGATTGGTTTGCCCCGCTATCTCTGGCAAGCCGAACCGGAACCACGCTCCGTCCAGCCAGACGTCGCGCGTTTCCTTGAAACCGAAGTCCTGTCCTTGAACCCGATGTCCCGTCCTTGAAACCGAAGGCCTGCGCGCCTCGTACGACGCGCATCGTTCGTTCAGCCCGGACCGCATGATGCTTCCGCACAGCCATCGATCCAGGACGGCTCCCCGAACCGCCGACGCGGCAGACCTGAAGCCTTGATGACGCGTGCAAAGATTCAGGAACCATGGACGCGGAGGCATCGCGTCCTGCGGGTCTCGGCGCTCTGTGCCGCGCTCCTGCTGGCCGGCTGCCAGACGCGCTCGGACGACGGTGTGGCCGTCGTGCCCGGTGTCGAGCCGACGCTCCCGGCGATGGACGAGGCTTACCGCGTCGGCCGGGTGAACCTCGCCGCCGGCAATAGCGGCCTCGCCGAGCGCAACTTCCGCGAGGCGGTGGAGCGCAACAAGGACGATGCCGCCGCCTGGCTCGGCCTCGCGGCGGCCTACGACAACCTCGGCCGCTACGAATTGGCCGACCGCGCCTACGACCAGGCTACTGCCCTGCGTGGCGAAACCCTCGAGATCGTGAACAACCGCGGCTACTCCTACATGCTGCGCGGCGACGGCCCCCGGGCCCTGAATTTGTTCGAAAAGGCCCTGGCCCTGGACCCCACCAACCCGGTGATCCAGAACAACATCCGCATCCTGAGATCGGCCCAGAGGCCGACCCGCTCGGCGCCGTTCTGACGCCCTGCATGGCCGCCCGTCGGCGGGCGTGACGCGAATGCCTCAACCACCGCGAAAGTGCACGTGGCCGGCGCCACTGGATTGTGGAGGGTGGAAGCGCCCTGTTAACCTCTCGTTAACTTCAGGGATGCGTGCGTGATCATCGGTTTAGACGACCTCGGATCGGTGTTGCGATCGGCTCTCCTTCCCGCACTGGCGCTCTGCGTCGTGGCTCCGGCGACCCCTTTCGCGGTCTCCCCCGCCCAGGCACAGGTGCGACCGGTGCCCCGCACGGGGGGGAACGCAATCCTCAGCCGGCTGAAGCTGACCATCAACAAGTCGCAGACGGTCAAGATCACCAACGCCTTCGCCGACGTCCTCGTCGGCTCCTCCGAGATCGCGGACGTCGTCCCCCTGAGCGACCGGACCCTCTACATCCTCGGAAAGCGGACCGGCACGACCAACGTCTCGCTGATCGATTCCGAGCGCAAGCTCGTCGGCCTGATCGACATCGAGGTGCGCCCGGATACGAGCGTGATCGAGTCGCAGGTTCGCCAGAGCACCGGCGAATCCAGCCTGCGGGTCGACAGCCAGGGCGACCGGGTCGTTCTCGCGGGCACCGCCGGCGACGCCGTCAGCGTTGACCGGGCGATGCAGGTGGCCCCTCCCGGCACCCTCAACCTGACCCGCGTCCGCTCCCCCCAGCAGGTGATGCTGAAGGTCCGGTTCGTCGAGGTGAACCGCAATGCCGGCCGTGCCCTCGGCACGCGCTTCGAGTTCGGAGGGCGCAATACCCTGGCCAATGTCGGGACCTTTGGGGGGAGCACACCGGTCTCGTCGACGGCGAATGGCGGCCTGCTCTCCGGCGTGGTCGGCACCGCCGTCAGCGCCGCCACCACCGGCGTCCCCTTCGCGAACCTCGTCCAGAGCTTCCGGGGCAGCTCCGGGCAGCTCGACCTGTTCGTGAGCGCCTTGGAGACGAAGGGGCTGCTGCGGCGCCTCGCCGAGCCGAACCTGATCGCCATGTCCGGCGACCGCGCCGAGTTCCTGGCCGGCGGCGAGATCCCGATCCCCATCTCCGCCCAGACCTTCAGCGGCGTGCCGCAAATCACGGTTTCCTACAAGGAATTCGGAGTGAAGCTCGGCTTCACCCCGACCGTGCTCAAGAACGGCATGATCCACCTTCAGCTCGAGCCGGAGGTCAGCGACATCGATCCGACCCTGTCGGTCGCCGTTGGCGGCGGCGTCTCCGTGCCGGGCCTGACGAAGCGGCGGGCGAAGACCAATGTCGAGCTGCGCGACGGCCAGAGCTTCGCCATCGCCGGCCTCCTTCAGACCAGCTCCACACGCTCGATCGATCAGCTTCCCTGGCTCGGCTCGATCCCGGTCCTCGGGGCGCTGTTCCGGTCTACCGAGTTCCAGGACCGCGAGACGGAGCTCGTGGTGATCGTCACGCCCTCGCTCGTGAACCCGGCCCGACCCGGCCAGGTGCTGGCCACTCCCCTGGACACGACCGTGCCGGCCAACGACGTCGACCTGTTCGTGAACGGCAAGCTCGAATTGCGACGCAACATGCGTCAGTTCGTGAGCCAGCGGGGCGGGGCCGTCGGACCCCATGGGCACATCCTTCCGGACGAGCCGATGCCTGCGGTCCTGGCGCCGGCCGGCGCCATCCGGTCGCTGAATTGAGGCTCGCCACGATGGTCAGGTCCTTGACGGCGCGACGTGTTCGCCTCGCGCTCGCCCTTGCGTCGGTACTTTGCTGCGCGGGCTGCAACGACTATCTCAGCCGCCGCGATACCGCCACGCTCGAGTCGGGCGAGGCGGTCCAGACCAACATGGCGATCCACGTCATCGATCCCTCGCCGCCGGCCTCCACCCGGATCGTCAACAACACGGATGGCGAGCGCCTGCAGCGCGGGATCGAGCGCTACCGCAACCCGCAGGCCGGGCTCGGCGGTTTCGGCGCCCCGGCAGCGGTCCCCATCGGCGCAAGCGCCGTTCCGCCGGTCGGGAATTCCCTCAGTCGATAGGGCGCAACGCACGGGCTCCTTCCGACGGGTCCGCAGCAGCCTTGGAATCGGCGCCACCGTTACCCCGAGGTCCGTCATGCCGGTTCGCGTCGAGATCGAGTTTCCCGAGGACAACGTCGTCAGCCTCTCGCCGAAATTCCTGGCGGAAAGCCAGGG